>JAQBPI010000057.1 GCA_028287605.1 Chloroflexota bacterium | reverse complement strand
GCTGGTTGAACCAGATCGAGATGTGGTTCGCCACCCTCCGCCGACGGCTGCTCAAGCGGGGTGACTTTCACTCCGCCGAGCACTTGGAGGCGCAGATTGTCGCCTTCATGGCCACCTACAACCGCTTCCACGCCCACCCCTACCGGTGGACCTTCACCGGGGAGCCCCTGGTGGCCAGAGGTGGCTCACGAATTAACGCCGGGCACTACTAGACGGGGGGGACGCAGTCCCCCCCGAGTCAAAACCGGCGGCAGAGCGGCCCCACGCGAATCTCCACCGGCGGCAGAACTGCCGCGCATCTCCACCCGCCCCAGAACTGCCGAACATCTCCACCGGCCGCAGAGCCGCCCCACACCTCAGCTCAGGGCGCGGAGACCGACAAACGCGACGCTGGTGGCCGCCCAGAAGGCGATCAGGCCGCCCACGTAGAGCGGCACCGGCCCCGGCTCCCTGAACCAGGCCGCGATCCGCGGCGCGGTCATCGCGGTGACCGCGCAGAGGTCGACGAGCGCGAAGAGGGCCACCCCCAGCAGCGGGGCGGTGTCGAGACCGGCGTGGGCGGTCAGCTCGTCGACCGCGACCGACCCCACCGCGAGGGCCACGTCCATGAGCAGGACCACGATCTGGGCGCGGCGCACCCAGGCGCTGCGGCGGGTGAGCAGGGTGCCGACGACGAAGAGGGCGGCGGCGAGGGAGGCAGAGGCCAGGGCGGCGAGGATCTGCGCGGCGACGGAGACGTGGACCACCCTGCCGTGGACGCTCACGTCCGCGCCGAAGGCGGTGATCGCCCCGAAGAGGGCGGCGATGCCCCGCACCACGTCCCAGGTGTAGACGAGCAGGAGCGCGGTGGGACGGCGCGCCGTCTCCTCCCCGCCGGCGCTGCTGCTGCTGCTGCTGGGCATCACCCCGCTAGGCTACGCGCGTGCCCCATACCATCGCCGTCCTCGGCGGCGACCAGACCGGCCAGGAGCTCCTGGAGCAGGCGCTGCGCGTGCTCGCGCGGGACGTGATCGGGGTGGAGCTGGAGCTGCAGCCCTTCGACCTCTCCCTGGAGAACCGGCGCGCCACCGAGAACCGGGTGGTGACCGAGGCGGCCGCCGCCATGGTCGCCTGCGGCTACGGCATCAAGGCGGCCACGGTCACCCCCGAGCAGCGCGGCGACGTGGGCAGCCCCAACGCCATCCTCCGCGAGCAGGTCGGCGGCAGGGTGATCGTCCGCACCGGCCGCCGCATCCCCGGGGTGGCGCCGCTCGGCGGGGTCAGCGCGCCCATCAGCGTGGTGCGCATGGCCGTCGACGACGCCTACGGCGCCACCGAGTGGCGCGAGGGCAGCGGCGACGCCGAGATCGCGTACCGCACCGAGAAGGTGACCCGGGCCACCTGCAGGATGGTGGCGGAGTTCGCATTCCAGCAGGCCGAGCGCACCCACGCCCGGGTCTTCGGCGGCCCCAAGTTCACGGTCTCGCCGGTGTACGAGGGCATGTTCAAGGAGGAGATGGATGCCGCCGCGCTGCGCCATCCCGAGACCGGCTACGAGCCCCAGCTGATCGACGCCACCTACGCGCTGCTGCTCTCCCAGGACGGCGACCCGCTGGTGATCCCCGCCCTCAACCGCGACGGCGACTGCCTCAGCGACTTCGTGCTGGGGCTCTTCGGCAGCATCGCCGGCGCCGAGTCGATCCTGCTCGGCTTCGACGGCGACGGCACCACCCCCACCGTGGTGATGACCGAGGCGCCCCACGGCACCGCGCCCGGGCTGCAGGGGCGCAACGTCGCCAACCCGATGGCGATGATCCTCGCCGGCGCGTCGCTGCTCGGCTTCATCCCCGACCGTGCCTGCCGCACCGCCTCCCGCGCCATCTACGAGGCGGTGTTCGAGACCGTCCGCGCCGGGATCCGCACCGCCGACCTCGGCGGCACCGCACTGACCGACGAGTTCACCGCCGCGGTCATCGAGCGGGTGAGGGGGAAGCTGGAGGTGTGGGACAGCCTCGGCGTCGAGTGACCCCCGCCCCGATCGGCGGCCGGGCGTGACGCGATCCACGCCTATACTCGGCCGAGCAGCCGAACGCCAGCAGGGACCGCCGGTGGACATCCTCGCCGTCATCCGCGACCGCGCCGGGGAGTACGACTGCCCGGTGTGTCACCGGTCGCTCGACGGCTGCGAGCTCAGCCTCGTCAAGGACGACGACCCGATGTTCACGGTGCAGGTCTCCTGCGCGCACTGCGGGGTGACCTTCGTGGTGGTGCTCCACGTGCGCCACGGGCGGCGGCGGATCCGGCCCCCGGCCCCTCCCCAGGCGCCGCCGATCGGCGCCGACGAGGTCCTCGACGTCCGCGAGCTGCTGCGCGCCCACACCGGCTCGCTGACCGAGCTGCTCCGCCGCTGATCCGCGCTCTCTGCGGCACTCCTACACTGGGCACATGAGCGCACCGGTCTATCTGGACCATGCGGCGACCACCCCGGTGGCCGCGGAGGTGCGCGCGGCGATGCTGCCCTTCCTCGGCGAGGTCTTCGGCAACCCCTCCTCGGCCCACGCCACCGGCCGGGCGGCGCGCGAGGCGGTCGACGAGGCCCGGGCCCGGGTGGCGTCGGCGCTGGGGTGCGCCCCCGCCGAGGTGGTCTTCACCTCGGGCGGGACCGAGGCCGACAACCTCGCCCTGCGCGGCGCCCTCGACCGCCACGCCTCCCGCGGCCGCCACCTCGTGGTCACCGCCATCGAGCACGACGCCGTGCTCAAGACCGCCGAGGAGCTGGCCGGGTGGGGCCGCTGCGAGGTCACCGTGGTGCCCTGCGACCGGCACGGCGTGGTCGACCCCGAGGCGGTGGGCGACGCGGTCCGCGCCGACACCGTGCTGGTCTCGGTGATGCTCGCCAACAACGAGGTGGGCACGGTGCAGGACGTGGCCGCGGCGGCGGAGGCGGCGCGGCGGCGCAACCCCGCGGTGCTGGTCCACACCGACGCGGTCCAGGCGCTGGGACGGCTGCCGGTGGACGTCCGCGCCCTCGGCGTCGACATGGCCTCGATCACCGCCCACAAGGTGTACGGGCCCAAGGGGGCGGGCGCCCTCTACGTCCGGCGTGGCGTCCCCGTCGCCGCCCAGGTGAGCGGCGGCGGCCAGGAGCGCGCCCGCCGCAGCGGCACCGAGAACGTCGCCGCCATCGCCGGCCTGGCCGCCGCGGTGGGCCTGGTCGAGGCCGAGCGCGAGCGCGAGATGCCCCGGCTGGCACGGCTCTCCGAGCGCCTCGTCGAGGGCGTGCTCGAGGGCGTGCCCGACGCCGTGCTCACCGGGCGTGGCGCCCCCCGGCTGCCGAGCTTCGCCACCTTCGCGTTCGCAGGGGTGGAGACCGAGATGCTGCTCACCCTGCTCGACCGCCAGGGGATCGAGGCCTCGGGGGGCTCGGCGTGCTCGAGCGGCGCGCACATGCCCTCGCACGTGCTCCTGGCGATGGGGCTGCCGCCAGGAGTGGCCGGCGGCGCGCTGCGCTGCACCCTGGGCCGCGCCACCACCGCCGACGAGGTCGACCTGGCCGCCCGCGAGATCGTCGCCGCGGTGACCCGGCTGCGCTCGGCCGCATCCGTCGTCTGATCGCTCTCAGCCTCCGCGAGCCGGGATCGACGGCGTGTCGCCCGGCCACCCGCGTTCGCACCAGCGACTCCAACGGCGGCGCAGCCCGAGCGAGCTATAATCCTGACCATGGCGGTCGGAAATTCGCGCAATGCCTCCTTCTCGATGCGGGTGTCCTCCAAGGCCCACTACGGGCTGCGGATGATGACCGAGTTCGCCAAGGCGTACGGCCGTGGCCCCCTCAGCCTCGCCGAGGTGGCCCGGGTCGAGCACCTGCCCCTGGCGTACCTCGAGCAGCTCGCCGCCCCGCTGCGGCGCGGGGGCCTGATCGAGGCCACCCGGGGAGCCCACGGCGGCTACGTGCTCTGCCACCGGCCCGCGGACATCACCGTCCTCGACGTCATCACCCTGGTCGAGGGGGAGGTGGCCCCGGTCGAGTGCGTCGCCCACGACTACGAGGCGGGCTGCTGCGTGCGCGAGACCGACTGCGCCTCCCGCACGCTGTGGCAGCGCCTCAAGCAGAGCGTCGACGCGGTGCTCAGCGGCACCACCCTCGCGGAGCTGGTGTGCGAGCGCCCGCCGGTCTCCATGTTCATCCCGCTCGAGGACGTGCGCGACCACTCCCCGAGCTCCCACGTTCACGAGGCAGCACATGTCTGACACCGCCCAGCTCGTCGTCGAGGGCCTGCGCGCCAGCGTCGAGGGGAAGGAGATCCTCAATGGGGTCGACCTGGTCGTCCCCGCCGGCGAGATCCACGCGCTCATGGGGCCCAACGGCTCCGGGAAGAGCACGCTCGCCTACACCCTCATGGGCCATCCCAGCTACGCGGTGACGGGCGGTTCGGCCAGCTTCGCGGGTACCGACCTGCTCCCCCTGGCCGCCGACGAGCGCGCCCGGCTCGGCGTGTTCCTCTGCTTCCAGTACCCCACCTCCATCCCCGGCGTCTCGGTGGTCAACTTCCTCCGCGCCGCGCTGAAGGCGCAGGGCAGAGAGATGCCCGCCCGCGAGTTCCTGCGCACCCTCTCCGCGGTGATGCGCGAGCTCAACATCGACGAGAGCTTCCGCAGCCGCTACATCAACGACGGCTTCAGCGGCGGCGAGAAGAAGCGGATGGAGATCCTCCAGCTGGCGCTGCTGCGGCCCCGGCTGGCCATCCTCGACGAGACCGACTCCGGCCTCGACGTCGACGCCCTGCGCACCGTCGCCGAGGGCGTCGGCAAGGTGGCCGGCCCCGACATGGGCCTGCTGGTGATCACCCACTACCCCCGCATCCTCGAGTACCTGCGCCCCGACGTGGTGCACGTGCTCCACCGGGGGCGCGTCGTCGTCTCCGGCGGCCACGACCTGGCCCGGCGCATCGAGAGCGACGGCTACGACCCCATCCTGGGTGCCGGCACCGCCGGTACGGCAGCTCGGAACGAGACGAAGGGAGCCCTCTGAGATGGCAGTCGAAGCACACGAGCTGACCAAGGACTACAAGTTCGGGTTCCACGACATCGACGTCTCCGTCTTCCGCTGTGAGAAGGGGCTGTCGGCGGAGGTCGTGGCCGCGATCAGCGCGCACAAGAACGAGCCGGAGTGGATGCTGAAGTTCCGGCTCAAGGCGCTCGCCCACTTCTACAAGCGGTCGATGCCGAGCTGGGGCGCCGACCTCAGCGGGATCGACTTCGACAACATCTACTACTACGTCAAGCCGACGGAGGAGCAGAGCCGCAGCTGGGATGACGTCCCCGACTCGATCCGGCAGACCTTCGACAAGCTCGGCATCCCCGAGGCGGAGCGCAAGTTCCTCGCCGGGGTGAGCGCCCAGTACGACTCCGAGGTCGTCTACCACAGCATCCGCGAGGACCTCGACAAGCTCGGCGTGCTCTTCGGCGACTGCGACACCGGGCTGCGCGAGCACCCGGAGATCTTCCGCAAGTACTTCGGCACCGTGATCCCCGCCAACGACAACAAGTTCGCGGCGCTGAACAGCGCGGTGTGGTCGGGCGGCTCGTTCGTCTACGTGCCCAAGGGGGTGCGCGTCGACATCCCGCTGCAGGCGTACTTCCGGATCAACTCCGACAACATGGGCCAGTTCGAGCGGACGCTGATCATCGCCGACGAGGGGTCGTACGTCCACTACATCGAGGGCTGCACGGCACCGACGTACTCGAGCGACTCGCTGCACTCCGCGGTGGTGGAGATCATCGCCCACAAGGACGCCCACGTCCGGTACACCACGATCCAGAACTGGTCGAACAACGTCTACAACCTGGTCACAAAGCGCGCCATCGCCTACGAGGGCGCCCGGGTCGAGTGGATCGACGGCAACCTGGGCAGCAAGGTGACCATGAAGTACCCGGCCATCTACCTCATGGGCGAGCACGCCCACGGCGAGGTGCTCTCCGCCGCCTTCGCCGGCGAGGGGCAGCACCAGGACGCCGGCTCCAAGTGCGTCCACGTCGCCTCCAACACCACCAGCAACGTGGTCTCCCGCTCGATCTCGAAGGACGGCGGCCGCACCTCCTACCGCGGCCACATCAAGGTCCACGAGAAGGCCACCGGGGTGAAGAGCAGCGTGCGCTGCGACGCCCTGCTGCTCGACGAGAACTCGCAGAGCGACACCTACCCGTACATGGACATCGACAGCCCCGACGTCACCATCGGCCACGAGGCCACGGTGAGCAAGATCGGCGACGAGCAGATCTTCTACCTGATGTCCCGCGGACTCAGCGAGGGCGACGCCACCGCGCTCATCGTCAACGGCTTCTTCGAGCCGTTCGTCAAGGAGCTGCCGATGGAGTACGCGCTCGAGCTCAACCGGCTGCTGGCGGTGCAGATGGAGGGGTCGGTGGGATGACCCGGATCATCTCCACCCTCGGACCGGCCCGGAGGCGGTCGAAGGCCTGATGGCGACCCAGCTGCAGACCCCCGGGGCGATCGGCCCGGAGGCGGTGACGACACGTGTGGAGTCGGCCTGCGCCTGGCTGGCCGCGCGGCGCCGCGCCGCCTGGGAGGCGTACACCGCGCTGCCCATGCCCGACCGCACCAACGAGGACTACCGGCGCACCGACGTCTCCGCCCTCCGCCCCGACGAGTTCGTCGCCGACCCGGGCGAGACCGGCCACGGCGCGGGACTGCTGGCGACGCTGCGCGAAATGCGCGAGCGGATCGCGCCCGAGGCCGCCTTCGTGGCCGCCACCCGCAACGGGGTGCGCGCCTGCGAGGGCACCGACCCGCTGCTGGCGCAGGGGGTGCTGGTGAGCTCGCTCGAGGAGGCGGCGGAGCGCGACGAGGAGGCGGTGCGCCGGGCCCTCGCCCACGTTCCCGTGGACGGCTCCAAGTTCACCTCGCTGTGGAACGCGCTCTGGCGCGGCGGCGTGTTCGTCCACGTTCCCGCGGGGATCGAGGCGCGGGTGCCGGTGATCGCCGCCTACAGCGCCGCCGGCGAGCAGGCCGCTGTCTTCCCCGCCACCGTGGTGGTGCTCGAGGCCAACGCCTCGCTGACCCTGGTGGAGCTGCAGGTGTCGCCCGCGGCCCAGGGCACGATGCTCTCGGACTCGGTCACCGTGCTCCACCTCGGCGAGGGCGCGCGACTCGACTACTGCCTGCTCCAGCGCTGGAGCGCCGCCACCTGGCACCTGGCCACCCACCGCGCGGTGCTCGAGCGCGACTCCCGGCTCCGCTTCTTCGCCGCCACCTTCGGGTCGCGGCTGCAGAAGGCGTACTGGGACGCGCTGCTCGAGGGCCCGGGCGCCGACGCCACCCTCACCGGGGTCTGCTTCGGCGGCGGCGACCAGCACCTCGACCACCAGTCGCTCCAGGCCCACATGGCCCCGTCGACGCACAGCGACCTGCTCCTCAAGGTGGCGGTGCGCGACCGCGCCCAGAGCGTCTACGGCGGCCTCATCAGCGTCGACAGGGTGGCTCAGAAGACCGACGGCTACGTGCAGAACCGCAACCTCATGCTCTCCCGCGGGGCCAAGGCCTCGGGCATCCCCATGCTGGAGATCCAGGCCAACGACGTGCGCTGCAGCCACGGGGTCACCGCCGGGCACATCGACGACGACCAGCGCTTCTACGCGCACTCGCGGGGCATCGAGCCCGAGGCCGCCGATCGGATGATCGTCCGGGGTTTCATGCAGGACGCCCTCGACCGCTGCCCCCACGAGGGCTTCGCGGAGTTCGTCGGTGGCGTGCTCGACGAGGTCGTCGCCGGTCACTCCGCGGCCGGCGTCGAGGCGGAGGCGCCGGCGTGAGCGACTGGGTGATGGTGGGCGCTGCCGCGGACATCCCGCACGGGCACGCCGCCCTGGTGGACGTCGACGGCACCCCGGTGGCGGTCTTCAACGTCAACGGACAGTTCTACGCGGTCGACGACACCTGCTCGCACGCCGAGGCGTCGCTGAGCGAGGGCGAGCTCGACCCCGAGGCCTGCAGCATCGAGTGCCCGATGCACGGCTCGTGCTTCGACCTGCGCACCGGCGAGCCGCTCTCGCTGCCCGCCTACGACCCGGTGCGGGTGCACCGCGTCGAGGTGGTGGACGGCACCCTGCGGGTCGCGGTCGACGCGGGGGCGATGCCGTGAGCATCTCGGTCCCGCCCCGGACCACCGCCCGGGGCGTGCTCTCGCTGGCGCCGGACTTCGACGTCGAGGCGGTGCGCGCCGACTTCCCGATCCTCCAGCGCCGGATCGGCGACCGGCCCCTCGTCTACCTCGACTCGGCGGCCACGTCGCAGAAGCCGGTGCAGGTGCTCGACGCCGTCGAGCGCTACTACCGCCAGAGCAACTCCAACGTGCACCGCGGCGCCCACACCCTCGGCAACGAGGCCACCGAGCTCTTCGAGGGCGCCCGACGCCGGGTCGCCGCGTTCCTCGACGCCGACCCCCGCGGCCTGGTCTTCACCCGCAACGCCACCGAGTCGCTGAACCTGGTCGCCTCGTCGTACGCCCGCGAGCTGCTGCGTCCCGGCGACCGCGTCGTGCTCACCCTGATGGAGCACCACAGCAACCTGGTGCCCTGGCAGCTCGCCGCCGAGCGCGCCGGTCTCGACCTCGCCTTCATCGGGCTCACCGCCGAGGGCCGCCTCGACATGGAGGTGGCGGCGCGGCTGCTGAGCGAGCCCACCCGGCTGCTCGGGGTGACCCACCAGAGCAACGTGCTCGGCACCGTGAACCCGATCCGCGAGCTCGCCGAGCTGGCCCACGGCTGCGGCGCGCTGATCGCCGTCGACGCCTGCCAGAGCGTGCCCCACATGCCCGTCTCGGTGCGCGAGCTCGACGTCGACTTCCTCGCCTTCAGCGGCCACAAGGCCTGCGGGCCGATGGGCGGCGGGGTGCTCTGGGCGCGGCCCGAGCTGCTCGAGCGGATGCCCCCGTTCCTGGGTGGCGGCAGCATGATCCAGCGCGTCGAGCTGGACCGGTCGACCTGGGCCGAGGTGCCCGCCAAGTTCGAGGCGGGCACCCCCGACGTGGCCGGCGCCCACGGGCTCGCGGCGGCGTGCGACTACCTCGACGCGGTGGGACGCGACCGCATCCACGCCCACGAGCAGGCGCTCACCGGCCACCTCCTCGAGGTGCTCGACGAGGCCGGCGTCGACATCCAGGGTCCCCGCACGCTGGTGGAGCGCGGCGGTGCCGTCTCCTTCACCATGGGCGAGATCCACCCCCACGACATCGCCACCATCCTCGACCGCGAGGGCGTGGCGATCCGCGCCGGGCACCACTGCTGCCAGCCGCTGATGCGCCACCTGGGGACGCCGGCGACGGCCCGCGCCTCCGTCTACCTCTACACCACCCACGCCGAGATCGACGCGCTGGGTGCGGGGCTCCGGGAGGTCGGGCGCATCCTCGGCCCGCCGGGGACGCCGCGGTAGGATCGGGACATGACAGCAGGCGCGACGCCGATCGAGGACGAACTGTACCGCGAGATCATCCTCGACCACTGGCGCAACCCCCGGTACAGAGGTCACGTCGACCCCGCCGACGTCACCGTGGAGGGCTACAACCCGCTCTGCGGTGACGAGGTGCTGCTCACCATGCGGATGCGCGACGGCAGCGTCGAGGAGATCGCGTTCGACGGCCACGGCTGCTCGATCAGCCGGGCCTCGGCGAGCATGATGTGCGAGGGGGTGGCCGGCCGCAGCATCGGCGAGGCCACCGAGCTCGGCCACCGCTTCAGGGCGATGATGCTCGAGGGCGGCAGCGCCGACGACCTCGGCGACCTCGAGGCGCTGCAGGGCGTCGCCCGCATCCCGCTGCGCATCAAGTGCGCCGTGCTCCCCTGGAACGCCCTTCTCGAGGGCCTGCAGCGCGGCGGCGGCACGGTGACCACCGAGGAGGGACCCCTCTCGTGAGCGACCCCGAGCAGACCACCCCGGCCACGTCGACGGCGGACGCCGAGCGGCCCACCGGCGAGCAGATCCTCGATGCCCTCACCGCGGTCTACGACCCGGAGATCGGCATCGACATCATCAATCTCGGGCTGGTGTACGACCACGCGATCGACGACGCAGGGCTGCTCACCATCGACATGACCCTGACCTCGCCCTACTGCCCCTTCGGCAGCATCATCCAGAGCCAGGCCGACGCCGTCTGCCGGGTGCTCCCGGGGATCAACGACGTGAAGGTCAACCTGGTCTGGACGCCGCCGTGGGACCCCCGCACCATGGCGAGCGAGGAGGCCAAGCTCG
>JAQBPI010000032.1 GCA_028287605.1 Chloroflexota bacterium | reverse complement strand
TCCGCAGCTTGCGAACCGTTCGGCGGCCCGGCTGTCTCTGGGAGACCCGTGGCTTTGCGTCCCCGCCTCGCAGCGGGTTTGCCGGTTTGTCGTGGCTGACGAGCAGCGAGGTCAATGTACCGGGGTGGGCATGGCCGATCGGTGGCGCCGTGGTCACACCCCCGTGGTTGCGGGACTCACAACATTTGTCCGGCGGTTCACCTCACGCCGCGGCGACGGCATGTGAAGATCCGGGCGGTGCGGGGGCTGCAACCCGTGAGAGACCCGAGGAGGAGGACCCGATGAGCGGCTCGATCTCCAGGACGGCCCTGGTCACCGGCTGCTCGTCGGGGATCGGCCATGCCACCGCCGCCCGGCTGGCCGGGCGCGGCTGGACGGTCTACGCCACCGCCCGGCGCCCGGAGACGCTGGCCGGGCTGGCGGCGGCGGGCTGCCGGACGCTCGCCCTCGACGTCACCGACGAGGCCTCGATGGCCGCCGCGGTGGCCACCGTGGAGGGCGAGGCCGGCGGCGTCGAGGTGCTCGTCAACAACGCCGGCTACAGCCAGGGCGGCGCGCTCGAGGAGCTGCCGCTCGACCAGCTGCGCCGGCAGTTCGAGACCAACGTCTTCGGGCTGCTGCGCATGGCCCAGCTGGTGCTGCCGGGGATGCGCGCCCGGCGCTCGGGCCGGATCGTCAACGTGGGCTCGATGGGCGGCCGGCTGACCTTCCCCGGGGGCGGCGCCTACCACGCCACCAAGTACGCGGTGGAGGCGCTGAGCGATGCCCTGCGCTTCGAGGTCGCCGGGTTCGGCGTCGGCGTCGTGCTCATCGAGCCGGGGCTGATCCGCACCCGCTTCGGCACCACCGCGGTGGGGAGCCTGGAGGCGCTGCCGGAGGGCGACGGGCCCTACGCCACCTTCACCTCGGCGGTGGCCGCCACCACCGCCGGCGCCTACGCGGGGCCGATGGGCCGCGTGCTCGGCGCCGGCCCCGAGGCGGTGGCGCGGGTCATCGAGCGCGCCATCTCGGCGCGGCGGCCGCGTGCCCGCTACGTGGTGACCGCGGGCGCGCGGCTGATGATCGGCCTCCACGCCGTGCTCCCGGACCGCGCCTTCGACGCCGTCCTGGCCCGGCAGTTCCCCCGCCCGAGGGGCTAGCCCATGTCGGGCCAGGGCGACTGGCCGCCCTCGCCCTGCTCGCCCTCGTCGCCCTCGCCGCGCTGGCGGTAGCGCTCGGCGACCATCTTGAGGGCGACGTTCTTGGGCAGCCCGAGCTTGATGAGCTGCTTGACCTCGTCCGCCATCACCTTGTCGCGGGCGGTCTCGACCGCGGTGAGGACGTCGTCGATGGACACGGTGCTGCGCTTCGCCATTGGCTCCAGGGTACCACCACCCCCGCGCCGGTCGGCCCGGGGGAGGCCCCCCTTCCCTTCTGCGCGTGAGCGCAGAGAGCCGACAGAGCGCCGCGCGGCATACTTGGAGGCGATGGCCTACCTCCCCCTCGACGACACCGACCGCCGGGCCATGCTGGAGGTGGTCGGCGCCGACTCGGCGGACGACCTGTTCAGCTCCATCCCCGCGGCGCTGCTCGCCCCGCCGCTGGAGCTGCCGCCCCCGCTCGGCGAGCAGGAGCTGGTCGAGGAGCTCAGCCGGCTCGCGGCGCGCAACCGGCCGCTGGGCGGCCTCGACGCCTTCCTCGGCGCCGGGGTGTACCGCCGCTTCATCCCCGCGATCGTGCGCGCCACGGTGGCGCGGCCGGAGTTCTACACCGCTTACACCCCCTACCAGGCGGAGGCCTCGCAGGGCACCCTGCAGACCATCTTCGAGTTCCAGTCCATGATCTGCGCGCTGACCGGCCTCGACGTCAGCAACGCCTCGATGTACGACGGCGCCACCGCCGCCGCCGAGGCGCTGCTGATGGCGGTGGCGCACACCGGCCGCACCCGGGTGGCGGTCTCGGCGGGGGTGCATCCCGAGGTGCGCCGGGTGATCGACACCTACGCCCGGGCCCGCGGGGTCACCGTCGACCGCATCGAGCTCGACGGCGGGCTCAGCGCCGCAGCGGCGGTGGCCGCACGCCTCGGCGCCGATCACGCCGCCCTGCTGGTCGCCCAGCCCACCTTCCTCGGCACCGTCGAGAGCCTGGGCGAGCTCGCCGGGGCGGCCCACGCCGCCGGTGCCCTGGCCATCGCCCACGTCGACCCCATCGGCTGCGCCGCGCTGCTGCCCCCGGGGGAGGCGGGCTTCGACATCGCCGTCGGCGACGGCCAGCCGCTGGGCATCCCGCCGTCGTTCGGCGGTCCCCACGTCGGCTTCATGGCGGCGCGGCAGGCGCTGGTGCGCAGGCTTCCGGGCCGGCTGGTGGGGATGACCCGCGACCGCTCCGGGCGGCGCGCCTTCACCCTCACGCTGCAGACCCGCGAGCAGCACATCCGCCGCGAGCAGGCCACCTCCAACATCTGCACCAACCACGCGCTGATGGCGCTCGCCGCCACCGTCTACATGGCCCACATGGGCGCCGGCGGCATGCGCGCGGTCGCCGAGGTGAGCGCCCGCCGCGCCCACCACCTCGCCGCCGGCCTCGCCCGCCTCGAGGGGGTCGAGCTCGCCTTCCCCGCCGCGCCCTACCTCTGGGAGTTCGCGGTGCGGGTGCCGGGCGACGCCGCCGCGCTGGCGGCGCGGATGCGCGAGCGCGGCATCGTCGCGGGCCTCGCCCTCGGGCAGGTGGACGACCGCCTCCACGACCACCTGCTGGTGTGCTGCACCGAGACGACCTCTCCGGCGGCGATCGACCGCTATCTCGCCGCCGCCCGCGAGCTGGTCCCTGCGCTGCCGCGGGAACGGGTCGCATGAGCACCGCCGACGGTCGTCGCCGGCCGGATGGCGGCCCCGAGCCCGCCTGGGCCGGTCCGGACCCGGTCGTCTTCGAGCTCGGCGGCGACGTCGATGCCGCCCCGCGGGTGCCCGCCGCGGGCGTGCCCGTGCCGCCGCTCGACCAGCTGCTGCCCTCGCGGCTGCTGCGCCGCAGCCCCGCCGCGATCCCCGCGGTCGCCGAGCCGGTGCTCGCCCGCCACCTCGGCCGCCTCGCCCGGCGCAACCACAACCTCCACCAGGGGATGTACCCGCTGGGCTCCTGCACGATGAAGTACAACCCGATCGTCGACGAGCAGCTCGCCGGGCTCGACGGCTTCGCCGACCTCCACCCCTACCAGGATTCCGCCGACGTCCAGGGCACGCTCGAGCTGATGTGGGAGCTGGAGCGGCTCCTCGCGGCGATCACCGGCATGGCGCGGATGTCGCTGCAGCCCGCGGCCGGGGCCCACGGCGAGTGGACCGGCCTGCGGATGATCCAGGCCTACCACGCCGCCCGCGGCGACGCCGGGCGCACCCGCGTGCTGGTCCCCGACAGCGCCCACGGCACCAACCCCGCCTCGGCGGGGATGAGCGGGCTCGAGGTGGTGACGCTGCGCAGCACCGCCCAGGGCACCGTCGACGTGGCCGACCTCCGCCGCCACCTCGACGGCACCACCGCCGCGGTGATGATGACCAACCCCAACACCCTCGGCGTCTTCGAGACCGACATCCTCGAGATCGCCGGGGCGGCGCACGAGGCGGGCGCGCTCCTCTACTACGACGGCGCCAACCTCAACGCCCTGGTGGGCATCGCCCGGCCCGGCGACATGGGGTTCGACGTCGTCCACCTCAACCTCCACAAGACCTTCTCGACCCCGCACGGCGGCGGCGGCCCGGGAGCCGGTCCGGTGGGGGTGGCGCCGGCGCTCGTCGACCTCCTCCCCGCGCCCACGGTGGAGCGGGACGGCGACCGGTTCTTCCTCGACGAGGACCGTCCGCGGAGCATCGGCAAGGTGCGCGCCTTCCACGGGAACGTGGGCATGCTGGTGCGCGCCTACGCCTACATCCGCGCCTACGGCGACACCCTCCCCGAGGTGGCCCGCGACGCGGTGCTCAACGCCCGCTACCTGCAGGCGCGGCTGCGCGGCCTCTTCGGCATGGCGGTCGACGCGCCCACGATGCACGAGTTCGTGGCCACCACCCGCGGCGGCCGGGTCGCCGGCCTGCGGGCCATGGACGTGGCCAAGCGGATGATCGACTTCGGCGTCTACCCGCCCACCGTGTACTTCCCCACCACGGTGCCCGAGGCGATGATGTTCGAGCCCACCGAGACCGAGTCGCGGCGCAGCCTCGACGGGCTCGCCGAGATCCTCGCGACGATCGTCGCCGAGGCCGAGGCCGACCTCGCCTTCGTCCAGGCGGCACCGCACAACGCCCCGGTCGAGCGCGTCGACGAGGTGCAGGCGGCACGCCGGCCGGTGCTGCGCTGGTCCCCCGACAGCACCGCGTGACCCACCAGGCGCTCCGCGACGAGCTCCAGGCGCTGCTCCACCGCCGCTCCTTCCGCTACGGCGACTTCCTGCTCAGCAGCGGCCGCCGCAGCGACTTCTACTTCGACGGCAAGCAGGTGACGCTGGAAGGGCGGGGCCTCCACCTCGTCTCCAGCCTGGTCCTCGACCGCTGCCGCGAGCTGGGCGTGGACGCGGTGGGAGGGCTGACCCTCGGCGCCGATCCCATCGCGGCCGGGGTCGTGGCGCTGAGCGGAACCGACCCCACGCCGCTGCGCGCCTTCATCGTCCGCAAGGAGGCCAAGCAGCACGGCACCGGACGGGCGATCGAGGGTCCGTCCCTCGACCCCGACGACCGCTGCCTGCTGGTCGACGACGTGGTCACCACCGGCGCCGGCTTCCTCACCGCCTTGGAGCAGGTGCGCGCCACCGGCGCCGAGGTGGTCGAGGCGCTCGCCCTGGTCGACCGGGAGGAGGGGGGCGAGGCCGCGCTCGCCGCCGCCGGCCTGCGACTGCACGCCCTCTTCCGCCGCAGCGAGTTCCCGGCCCCCACCGCCCGCTGAGCGGCGCCCCGCCGCGTATGAGGCGCGCACGGGCCGGCGGGGTGCTCCGCGAGACGCCGTCGCCGGCTTCCCCCGCGACCTCTCAGTGAAAGAGGATCCCGCCTCCACCGTTCGGGGTGGGGGTCGTGCCGGGGGTCGGGGTCGGGGACGGGCTCGGCGTCGGCGACGATCCCGGGCTGGGCGACGCGGTGGTTCCCGGGGTCTCCGTCGTGTACGGCGAAGCGCTGCCGCTGGGCGAGGGGGAGGGGGATGCGCCGGTCGACGGCACCGTCGCCGGGGCGGAGGCGTGGTGGCCGATCACGCCCGTCTGGTAGAGGACGCCGACGGTGCCGCCGACGGCGGTGATCATGGCGGCGATGCCCGCGATCGTCGAGGCCGAGTTCTGGCCGCGTTGCGATCGCCGCCGGGGGCGGGCGGGGACCGGGCTCGGGGCGCGCGGCGATGTCGGAAGAGGGCTCATGTCCGTCTCCTGGGAGTGGTCACGAGCGACCCAGGCTACCAGCCCGGTACGATATGCCGCAACGTCACTATCACCTGATCGACTAGTGAGGGGCTCCGGGAAGGCGTTCGGCGAGGCCGGCCGCCGAGGGGGCGTGGCCGGCCCGGAGCACCGGGGGTATGCCGCGGATCGTATGTTCGCCCCTGTCGAGGATCGGATGCCGTGCAACAACGGTTCGATGACAGGCTCGCCACGGCGGTGTCGCGATCGCGGCCGCTCCCCCCACAGATTGGGGTTGGCGCTGAGGCGGATACCTGTGATAGGGTGCCGCCGACGCGGCCGGTTAGCCCTCTCATCAGCCGCTCGCCGACCCTCGTGCGCAGAAGTGAAGGACTGTGGCCGGGGGAGGCGATCCCGCCCGAGACAGTGGTGGATGTCACAGGGCTCTCACCTGCGTCGCGTCCGCCGAGTGCGTGTGTGCACCGAAAGGGGGGAACAGACGGCTTTGGGAGGTTTGTATTTGAGGTTGCCACAACGAACAAGGGGCGTGATGGCGGGACTCGTCGTCCTCCTTCTCGCCCCGGTTTTCGCCGTCGTCGCCCGGAGCCACCTGGCCGCGGCGACCGTATCCCAGCCGGTGGCCTACATCGCCCCGGCCAGCGCGACGGTCATGGAGCGCTCCGCCAAGCCGCTCACCGTACGCGACCCCCAGGTGGGTCTTCCCGATCCGACAGCGACGGCTCTTCCCGTTCTGAGCCCGCCCCGTCCGGCGCCGAGGCCTCCCCGCCCGGCGACCACTCCGGCGGCCGCTCTGGGCCTCCCGGTCGGCCCCGTGCTCGCACTCGATTCGGTCGAGGGCATCATCCGCGCCGCCGCCGCGCGCCACGGAGTGTCCCCGGACTGGATGGTGAAGATCGCACGGTGCGAATCCGGCCTGCGTCCCCACGCCTTCAACCCGGTGGGGCCCTACTACGGGATCTTCCAGTTCCTCATGTCGACCTTCCGAGCCCATGGCGGAACCGACATCTGGGACCCCAACCAGCAGGCGGAGATCACTGCGACGATGCTGTCCCACGGCGGCGCCCGTGCCTGGGGCTGCGCCTGACGGACTGACCTCCACATCCGGACCGGGCGGCGCCCGGGGCCGGAGATGTCGCAGACTCCGCGCGTGAACCCGGACACCTCGAGCGCCGTCGACCGCCTGCGCGAGACGCTGGTGTCCCGCCGGCCCGTCTACGAGGGCCGCCTGCTCCACGTCTACGAGGACGAGGTCAGGCTCCCCACGGGGCGGGAGGCGCGGCGCGAGATCGTGCACCACCGCGGAGCGGTCGCCATCGTGGCGACCGTCTCCGCGGGCGGCATCGTCCTCGTCCGCCAGTGGCGGCACGCGTGCGAGCGGGCGCTCTGGGAGATCCCCGCCGGCACCCGCGAGGAGGGCGAGGATCCGGCGGTCACCGCCCGCCGCGAGCTCGAGGAGGAGACCGGCTACACCGCCGCCCGCTGGCGGCCGCTCGGCGAGGCCTGCGTCTCCCCCGGCTACACCCGCGAGGTCCTCTGGTTCTTCCGCGCCGAGGGCCTCACCGAGGGAACGCCGGCGACCGACCCCGACGAGCTCCTCGACGTGCGCATCTTCGATCCCGGCGAGCTGGGCGAGCTGGTGCGCACCGGCCAGACCGACTGCAAGACCCTCGGCGGTCTCGCCCTCGCCGGCCTGCTGCCGCCGCTGGGGGAGGGGTCGTGACCGGCGCCGCCGGCGACGCCGACAGCCTGGTCCAGCGCGCCATCGACAGCGTCCTCGAGCAGATCCCCGACCTCGGTGACCCGGTCAGCCCCGAGAACTCCGCCAAGTACCAGCCCTGGGCGGAGAAGTTCGCGCCGGCCTCGAAGAACAAGCGTCCGCTCGACGATCTGCTCGCCGAGTACGCGGCGCGGATCGCCGCCACCCCCGGCGCGGTGGCGGGCACACCCTCGGCGAAGCACCCGGTGGCGGCCTTCTTCGACCGCTTCGGTCAGCCCCGCGGCAAGACGACCGGCAGCAGCCGCCGGCGCGGCCGCGGCGGGCGCGGTGCCGGCCAGGGC
>JAQBPI010000031.1 GCA_028287605.1 Chloroflexota bacterium | reverse complement strand
CCGCCGCGGTGACCCCGCTCGCGGCCGCGCTGGCTCGCGGCGAGCGGGCGCTGCGGGCCGCGCTGGCCGGTCCCCAACTCGGAATCGTCGAGGAGCCCGCCTGGCGCGAGGTCGACCCGGACGGCCGCTGCTTCGCGAACTGGAACCGCCCCGAGGAGGTGGGCGGCGCGATCCGTTGACACGAATGCCGCGCCGCGTCACATCGGCCGGTGATAGGATTGACATCCGTGTCAATATCCGAGGTGGCAGACGACGTGGGGAGACGACCGGGCGTGGCATCCTCAGTGGCTGCCGGCGCCAGAGTTCCCGGCAGCGAGGTGACTGATGCCTGATCCCAGCCATGCCGGACGCGTGTACCGGGCGCCCGGCCTGGTGGTCGAGGCGGAGCGCGCGCGCGCCTTCGCGGAGGCCATCGCCGGCGACGACGCCGTGGCCGAGCCCGAGGCGGTGCCGCCCACCTTCGCCGCGGTGTACTGCCTGTTCCCCACCCTCGGCCAGCTCTTCGGCGACCCCGAGGTGGGGCTCGACCTCGCCGGGCTGATCCACGGCGAGCAGCGGTTCAGCTTCCACGAGCCGGTGCGGCCGGGCGACGTGATCGACAGCCAGGCGCGGATCGCCTCGGTGCAGGAGAAGCGTGGCATGACCTTCATCGACGTCGAGCTCGGGGCCGCCCGCGCCGACGGCCGCACGGTCTGCAGCGGGCGTGCCCTGCTGATCATGCGGGGGGCCGCGGGGTGAGCGACACCCTCCTCACCGTGCGCGTCGGCGACGTGATGACCCCGCTCAGCCGCCGGGTGACCCAGGACCAGATCAACGCCTACGCCGAGGCGTCGGGCGACCACAACCCCATCCATGTCAACGAGGAGTTCGCGCGCATGGTGGGCCTTCCCGGGACCATCGCCCACGGCATGCTCGACCTCGGCATCCTCACCGACGCCGTCGCCCGCTGGGCGGGCGGCAGCGACCGCGTCGCAGCGATCGGATGCCGCTTCAGCAAGCCGCTCCTGCCCGGCGACACCATCACCTGCACCGGCACCGTGGTCGAGGTGGACGAGGAGGCCGGCATCGCCGTGCTCTCGCTCGAGGCCGTCTCCGATCGTGGCGACCGCGTGCTCACCAACGGGCGGGCCGAGATCCGGCTCGGTCCACCGAGGTCCTAGACACCATGGCACTCGACTTCAGCCTCACCTCCGAGCAGGAGGAGATCCGCGCCCTGGTGCGCGAGTTCGCCGTGAAGGAGATGCGGCCGCGCGCCGACCATCACGACGAGCACGAGGAGACCCCCTGGGAGGTCATGCGCAAGGCGCACGAGATCGGCATCGGCCCGGCGGCGATGTTCCCCACCGAGTACGGCGGCGGCGGCCTCGACCGGGTGACCGAGCTGATCCTCTCCGAGGAGCTCTCCTTCGGCGACGCGGGCATGGCGGTCTCGATCCTCGCCAGCGGCCTCGCCGGCGCCGGCATCATCGCCATGGGGACCGAGGAGCAGAAGCAGCGCTACATCTTCCGGCTCTGCGACCCCAAGGACCTGCGCATCGCTGCCATGGGCCTCACCGAGCCCGACTCCGGCTCGGACTCGCTGTCGCTCCGCACCACCGCCACCCGGGTCGACGGTGGATACCTGCTCAACGGCACCAAGCAGTTCTGCACCAACGGTGGCATCGCCGATCTCCAGGTGGTCTTCGCCACCACCGACCGCAGCGCCGGCCCCGCCGGCATCACCGGCTTCGTCATCGAGAAGGACAACCCGGGGATGCGCCAGGGCCGCAAGGAGCGCAAGCTGGGGGTGCGGGCCTCGCACACCGCCCAGGTCATCCTCGAGGACTGCTTCGTCCCCGACGAGGCCCGGCTCGGCTTCGACAGGGACGGCAAGGCCACCGGACCCGGCGCGATCGGCGCCATGCTGATGCTCGAGGCCACCCGCCCGGCGATCGCCGCCGGGGCGATCGGCATCGCCCGCGCCGCCTTCGAGTTCGCCCGCGACTACTCGCTCGAGCGCGAGCAATTCGGCAAGCCGATCGCCAAGCACGAGGCGATCGCCTTCAAGCTCGCCGACATGGCCACCGAGATCGACGCCGCCCGGCTGCTCGCGTGGCGCGCCGGCTGGATGGCGGAGCAGGGGATCCCGATGGCTCGCGGCGAGGGCTCGATGGCCAAGCTCTTCGCCGGCGACGTGGCGATGCGCGTCACCGTGGACGCGGTGCAGGTGCTCGGCGGCTACGGGTACATCAAGGAGTACCCGGTCGAGCGCTTCATGCGCGATGCCAAGATCTACCAGATCTGGGAGGGCACCGCGGAGATCCAGCGGCTGGTGATCAGCCGCTACGTGCTCGGCGAGCGCCGCGCCGCCGGGCGGGCGAGGCTGGCACAGGCCAGCTGACCCACTGGGGATAATGCGAGCTGGTTCATCGGCGAGCGGAGGGGCCCATGTTCGAGCTCACGGGCAAGGTCGCGCTGGTCACCGGCGGCTCGCGCGGGCTTGGCCGTGCCGACTGCCTGGCACTGGCCAGGGCCGGTGCGGACGTCGTCGTCACCGACATCCTGATCGAGAGCGACCCCGACATCCAGCAGTCGGCGGAGCGGGCGCAGTCGGCGCTCGCCCAGCTCTTCACCTCGCAGAACGTGGTCTACGCCGAGCGCACCAGCGAGGAGATCCGCGCCATGGGCCGGCGCTCGGCGGCGATCAAGATGGACGTCACCGACCGCGAGCAGGTGCGCGAGGTCTTCGAGCAGGTGGTCGCCGACTTCGGCTCGCTGGACATCCTGGTCAACAACGCCGCCACCCTCGACCACGTCGCCCAGATCGAGGCCCAGTCCGACGAGCTGTGGGACCGCGACGTCAGCGTCAACCTCACCGGCGCCTACAACTGCACCAAGGCGGCCTTCACCCACATGCGCCAGGCGGGCGGCGGGCGGATCGTCTACATGTCCTCGGTGGCGGGCAGCCTGGGCGGCTTCGGCCAGGCGTCGTACGCCGCCACCAAGTCGGCGATGGTCGGCCTGGCCCGCACCACCGCGCTCGAGGGCGCCCGCTACGGCATCACCGCCAACGTGGTCGCGCCGGGGATCATCGCCACCGAGGCGTTCCGGATGGGCAACCCCAAGATGAACGACCGCATGGTGCTGCGCACCGCGATGCGGGCGCCGGGCGAGCCCGAGGACGTCGCCCACGCCATCGTGTTCCTCTGCTCGCCGGAGGCCCGCTACGTCACCGGCCAGGTGCTCCACGTCGCCGGCGGCATCGACCTCTTCACCTTCTGATGAGCACGTCCGGCGCGCCGCCCGTGGTCTCGGTCGAGCGCGACGGCGCCGTCGCCGTGGTCCGCATGAACCGGCCCAAGGCGAACGCCATCTCCCCCGACCTCGTCGACGCCATCGCCGCCGCGGTCGAGGGGCTGGGCCAGGACGCGTCGGTCCGCTGCATCGTGATCGCCAGCGCCATCGAGCGCTTCTTCATGGCCGGCGCGGACATCGCCATGATGGCCGGGGGCGGCATGGCGATCGACAGCGACGGCCCCTCCTTCCTCGAGCGCTTCAGCGTCGCCGAGCGGGTCGCCAAGCCGGTGATCGCGGCCATCGGCGGCCACGCGCTCGGCGGCGGCTGCGAGCTGGCGCTCTGCTGCGACTACCGCCTCATGGTGGACGACGGTCGCAGCACCATCGGGCTGACCGAGACCTCGCTTGGGATCATCCCCGGGGCGGGCGGGACCCAGCGGCTGCCCCGCCTGGTGGGCCGCGCCCGGGGTCTGCACATGATCATGGAGGCCAGCCGGCTGCGCGCCCCCGAGGCGCTCGCCATCGGCCTGGTCGACGCCGCCCTGCCCCCCGAGGCGTTCGAGGCGGCGGTGATGGAGAAGGCGCACTCGCTCGCCTCGATGGCGACGCGTGCGCTCGGGCTGGCCAAGCGCGCGGTGCTCGAGGGCCTCGACCGCCCCGTCGACGAGGGGCTGCGCGCCGAGATGCGCGCCTTCCTCGAGGTGTTCCAGACGGCCGACGCCGCCGAGGGCCTCCAGGCCTTCCTCGGCAAGCGCCCGGCCGAGTTCCGGGGGGAGTAGCACGGCCGCCGGCGACGCCCTGCTCTGCGGCGTCACCTACTGGCCGGCGTCGACCGGCCCCCACCTCTGGCAGGCGTTCCCGGCGGTGCGGGTCGCCGCCGACCTCGCCGCGGCCCGGGCGGAGGGCTTCCCCGCGGTGCGCGTCCACCTCCCCTGGGACGCCTTCATGCCCTCGCATCGCGGGGTGAGCCGGCACCGCATCGGCGAGCTCGGCGACCTGCTCGAGACCGCGCGGGGCCTCTCCCTCGGGGTGGTGCCGGTGCTCTTCGTCCAGACCTTCGGCGACTGCGTGATGCTGCCCCGGTACATGGTCGACCGGAGCAGCCCGCGCACCGGCGTGCGGGTGGTCTGCGAGGGCAGCGTCGAGCCCGGCGGTCCCCGCGACCCCTATGCCGACCCGCTGATGCAGGAGGCGGGCGTGGTCTGGCTCGAGGCCCTGCTCGACGCCTTCTCCAACCATCCGGCGGTGCTCGCCTGGGACCTCGGCCACGACCCCGCCACCACCGTCCGCCCCCGCCGCATCGCCCACCTCCCCGCCTGGGTCGAGCTGATGGCGGAGCGGGTGCACGCCCGCGGCGACCGCTGCCAGCTCACCCTCGGCGCCGGCGACCTGCTGATCGCCCGGGCGGTGCGCCCGGCGCTGATCGCCCCCCACCTCGACCAGCTCGGGCTGCTGGTGCTCCCCCAGCACCTGCGCCTTGCCGACGACCCCCTCGACCCCGCCCCCACCGTGTTCCTCGCCCA
>JAQBPI010000014.1 GCA_028287605.1 Chloroflexota bacterium | reverse complement strand
AAAATCCCCTTCAAAAATAATGGAGCAGGTTTTGGTTAAAGGAGAGGTATCGTCACACGCGCCGTCGCCCCCTCGGTCTGCCCCTTCCCCGACGGAGTGATGACCCTGGGGAGCATCGTCTCCCTCTCCGGCTTCTTCCAGTTCCCCGAGGCGAAGAACGCCGCCAGCGCCTACTTCCAGGACGCCAACGCCCACGGGGGCGTCCACGGCTGCCGGGTGCAGTACCAGGTGCTCGACGACGCCACCAGCAACACCAACGCGCTGGCCGACGCCAAGCAGCTGGTCGCCGACGACCACGTTCTCGCCATCGTGGGCATGGTCTCGCCCTTCGGGCAGGACACCGTCGACCCCTACTTCGCCAGCCCGGGGGCCGACAACGCCGGCCAGGCGGTGCCGCTGGTCGGCATCGACCCCTACGAGGAGAGCGCCTTCCGGTTCCCCAACCAGGTGAGCGTCGACGTGCCCATCAAGGACGCGGGCGCGATCATGGCCCAGTACGCCAAGGACCACGTCCCCTTCACCCATCCGGGGATCTTCGGCTACAACGTCTCCCAGCTCACCGCCGCCGAGGCGGGTGCGGTGGGGCAGTTCAGGAAGCTCGGCTACTCCAACGTCGACATCCAGACGGTGGACCCCTCCGCCTCGCAGTACGACCAGATCGTCCAGCGGTTCGCCGCCGACAAGGTCGACCTGCTCATGTGGTTCTGCGACATCGGCTGCGGCGACCGCTTCGTGCAGGCGGCGCAGAGCATCGCCTACCACCCCAGATGGGTGAACTACGAGATCGGCTACGACCCCGGCTACGCGGCGCAGTTCGGCCAGGCCGGGGGCGAGCAGGACGGCGCGGTGGCGCTCTCGCCCTTCCTCCCCTTCGAGGCGGGCGGCCCGGCGGCCGCCCTCGTCGGCACCGTCGAGCACTACTTCCCGGGGACGTCGCGGGACTCGGTGATGGAGCAGGGCTGGCTGGGCGCCCAGCTGTTCGCCCGGGTGGTGGACGCCCTCCCGCTCTCCGCCGACCTCCACGCCGACCAGGCGGCGATCATCCAGGCGCTGAGCGGCATCGCCAACCTCGACCTGGGGCTGACCCCGCCGCTCGACCTGAGGCTCGGGGCCGACCCCGACTACCCGGGCCACGTGCCCCACCGCTGCGCCCAGTTCGTGACCATCGGCGGCGGGGGCCTGCACTGGAACGATCACAGCTGGCACTGCCCGCCGTGATCCCGGTCGCGGCGTCGGTCTCGACGTACGCCACCGATGCCGTCCTCGGGCTGATCCAGGGGGCGGTGTACGGGCTGCTGGCCATGGGCGTGGTGGTCATCTACCGGACCACGCGCACCCTCAACCTCGCCCAGGGCGGGATGGCGACGCTCGGCGCCTTCACCTACATCGCGCTCCGCGAGCGCGGCGTGCCCACCCCGGTCGCGGTGGTCGCGGTGGTGGCCATCGGCGCCGCCGCCGGCCTCGGCATCGGCCAGCTCATCGGCTGGCCGCTCCGCCGCGCCAACGCCACGGTGAAGCTGGTCTCGAGCCTCGGCGTGCTGCTCGTGGTGCAGAGCCTGGTGGGGATCATCTTCGGCAACGTGCCCCGCTCGGCTCCGCCGCTGGTGTCGCCCGACAGCATCACCGCGCTGGGGATCACCGTGCCCGTGGACGGGCTGGTGGTGCTCGCGGTCGCCGCCGCCTCCGCGGCGCTGCTCCACCGGCTGCTCACCTCCACCCGGCTGGGGCTGCACATGCGCGCGGTCGCCGCCGACCCCGAGGTGGCGGCGCTGCAGGGCGTGAACGTCCGGCTGGTGACCGCCGGCAGCTGGATGCTGGGGGTGGCGATCGCCCTCGGCGGCGGCATCCTGCTCGGCCCGGTGCTCCGCACCGTCGCCCCCTTCCTGCTCACCCTCATCGCCCTGCAGGCGCTCGGCGCGACCCTGCTCGGCCGCATCGACAGCCTCTCCGGGGCGCTGGCCGGCGGGCTCATCCTCGGCGAGCTGGTGACCTTCGCCCAGGAGCTCTTCCCCGGCACCCAGGGCACCGGCGACATCGCCGTCTTCCTGTTCATCCTCGCCGTGCTGCTGCTCCAGCGGCGGGGCGGCCTGGTGGTGGAGCGGGCATGAGCCGCCGGACGGCCGCCTCGCTCGCCGCCCTCGCCGCCTTCGCGGCCGCGGCGGCCGGGATGCCCTCGGTGCTCGGCTCGGCCCGGCTGCTCTCCATGTCGCTGGCGCTGATCTTCGCCGTCGCCGCCCTGAGCGTGGTGGTGCTCACCGGTTGGACCGGGCAGACCTCGCTCGCCCAGGTCACCTTCATGGGGGTCGGGGCCTTCGTCGCCGCCCGGCTCATGGCCCCCGGGGTGGGGCTGCCCCTGTACCTGGCCGCCCCCGTCGCCGTGCTCGCCGCCGCCGCGGTGAGCGTGGTGGTGGGACTGCCCGCGCTCCGCCTGCGCGGCGTCTACCTGGCGGTGGTCACGCTCGGCTTCGCCCAGGTGATGCAGGACGCGGTCTTCAACAACGCCGGGCTCACCGGGAGCCAGAACGGCCTGACCGTGGCGCGCCCGGTGCTCGGCCGCCTCGACCTCACCTCCGAGCACACCCTCTACCACGTGCTGCTCGGCGTGCTGGTGGGCTGCTGCCTGCTGGTGGCCGGCCTGCGCCGCTCCTCGCTGGGGCGGCGGATGATCTCGCTGCGCACCACCGAGGTGGGGGCGAGCGTCCGCGGCATCGACCTGGTCAGCACCAAGCTGCTCGCCTTCTCGGTGAGCGCCGCCCTCGCCGGGCTCGCCGGGGTGCTCTACGCCCTCGAGGTGCAGAGCGTCGGCCCCGCCCCGTTCAACCCGCTGCAGTCGATCTTCCTGCTCGGCCTGGTGGTCATCGCCGGCCAGCGGAGCGTCGCGGCGGCGCTGACCGCCGGGCTGCTCTACGGCTGGATGCCCCCGGAGCTCACCCGCCACCTCGCCGACAGCACGCTCGGACCGAACGCCACCAACCTGGTGGCCGGGGTGGGGCTGCTGCTGGTGCTGATCGGGCGCGAGCAGCTCGCCGGCCTGGCCGGACGGCTGCCCCGCGGCCACCGGCGGTCGCCGCGCCGCCTCGCGGTCACGCCGGAGATCACCCGCAATGTTCCTGCTTGAGGCCCGCGGGGTCGGGGTCCGCTACGGCGGGGTCCTGGCCCTGGACGGGGTGACCTGCGGGGTCGACGCCGGCGAGATCGCCGCCATCATCGGTCCCAACGGGGCGGGCAAGACCACCCTGCTCAACGCCATCAGCGGGCTGACCCCGCTCCAGGACGGGCAGGTGCTCTTCGAGGGCCGAGACCTGGCCCCCCACGCCCCCCACCGGCGGGCGCGGCTGGGGCTCGCCCGCACCCTGCAGGGGGTCGACCTCTTCGAGGGGCTGACGGTCCGCGAGAACCTGCTGCTGACGGCGCGGATCAGCGAGAGCAGCCGCCGGCCGGGGACGGCCACGACGCCGGTGACCGAGCGGGTCACCGCCGCCGCCGGCTTCCTCAGCGTCGAGGACGAGCTGGAGCGGCAGGTGACCGACCTTCCCGGCGGCCGGCAGCGGCTCGTCGACATCGCCGTCGCGCTCTGCCTGCGTCCTCGCTGCCTGCTCCTCGACGAGCCCGCGGCGGGCGCGGGGCCGTCGGAGTCGGCCGCCCTCGGCCGGCTGCTGCTGCGCATCCGCGAGGTGCTGGGGCTGGGGATCCTGCTGGTCGAGCACGACGTCCAGCTGGTCCTCGACATCGCCGACTACATCTATGTGCTCGACTTCGGGCGGCTGATCGCCGAGGGCACCCCGGCGGAGATCCGGCGCGACCCGGTGGTGATCGCCGCGTATCTCGGCCGGGAGGCCGGCGAGGCGGTCCCCGCGGTCGCCGCCGTCCCCGCGCCCGCCGCCCCGCGTCCGGGTCCGCGCCCACCCGGGCCGGAGTGGGGGTCGGACGAGGCGATCAGGGGAGGCGGCGGTGCTCCGCGCTGAACGGCTCGAGGTCGCCTACGGTGGCGTGATCGCGCTCCAGGACTGCAGCCTGGAGGTGGGCGAGGGCGACTGCCTCGCCGTCCTCGGGGCCAACGGCGCCGGCAAGAGCACGCTGCTGCGGACCCTCGCCCGGAGCGTCCGGCAGCGCAGCGGCCACCTCTGGTGGGACGGCACCCGGATCGACCGCTGGGCCGCCGACCGCGCCGCCCGCCACGGCATCGCCCTGGTGCCCGAGGGGCGGCGGCTCTTCTCCGGCCTGTCAGTGCGCGAGAACCTCGAGGTCGGCGCAGCCCGGCTGCCCGGGTCCGAGGTGGAGGGCCGCCTCACGGAGGTGCTGCGCTGGTTGCCCGAGCTGGGCCAGCGGCTCGACCTCCCCGCCGGCCGGCTCAGCGGCGGTGAGCAGCAGATGGCCGGGATCGGCCGTGCCCTGATGGGCGGGCCCCGCCTGCTGCTGGTCGACGAGCTGTCGCTGGGGCTGGCGCCGCTGGTCACCCGGCGCATCTACGAGATCCTCGCCAGGATCGCCACCGGCGGGATCGCGGTGATCCTCGTCGAGCAGTACACCGACCTCGCCCTCGCCGCCGCCGGCCGCGCGCTGGTCCTGGAGAAGGGACGGGTGGCCTTCACCGGCACCGCCGACGAGCTGCGCCGCCGGCCCGAGCTGCTGGAGACCGCATACTTGGGACGGGAGCTGCTGGCGCGGGCGCCGGAGGCGGCGCGCAGCGGCGCGGCTCCCGCGGCGGGCGGACGTCGACGAGGAGCAGGCGATGGCAGGCGGTGGCCGGCGGTGGCCGAGGTGCTGCTCCACCTCGAGGCGCCGGAGAAGCGGCGCATCGAGGAGCAGGCCCGCGCCGCGGGCGTGGACGTCGACGAGTGGATCCGGCGGATGATCCGGGAGTCCGCCGCCGCTCCGGAGCTATGGGAGAGATGAGATGGGCCGCAGAGGACTGACCGCGATCTCCGGCGGGGTCGGCCTGGCCGGCCTCCTCCTCGCCGCCGCCACCGTGCTCGCCCCGACCGGGGCGCTCGCCGGGTACCAGCCCGACCTCCGGCCCGCCCCGACGGCGCCGCCGCCCAGCGTCATCTCCTACACCGGCAGCAGCGCCGGCCTCGAGTTCCACCTCGTCCCCGGCCAGTACCACCCCACCTTCGACCAGGCCTTCGTCGAGTCCTTCCCCTACGCGGCGACCGCGGCCGACAGCAACCCCTCGGCGACCGCGCTGGCCACCCCGGCCGAGCTCGGGCTGTTCCTCGACAACTACCCGACCGCCGCCTGCCTGATCAGCACCTTCTCGCCCTACTGCGAGCAGATCCAGAAGCTCCCCGTCGACGCCTTCTTCGCCCGCGCCACCTCGGACAGCAGCAGGGCCCGCGACGCCCACACCTCCTTCCCCTGCGAGCCCGGGGCGTCGCAGCCGAAGACGGTGGCGCTGGCCCCGCCGGCCTGCCCCCAGGCGCCGCCGAAGCAGCTCACCCTCGGTGACGGCGCCGCCCATGCGGACGCCACCCCCGACGCCAACGCCCAGGCGCACCTCGGCGCCTTCGACGTCTCCCCGCCGGCCCAGGCGCGGCCGGGCTACCTGGCGCGCCTGCAGCAGGCGCGGGCGCTGCTCGCCTACTTCCACCGTCCCACCGCGGGCGTGGACCGGGCGATCGCCTCCTCGGCGATCCTCGGCACCTCCGGGGTCACCACCCTGTCCGAGTTCCACTCCGGCTCCGACGGCATCCCCCGCGCCCACAACCGGGTGGTGTTCGGGAGCATCGACGCCCTCGGCGGCATGGTCCACGCCGACGGGCTGGTGCTCGACCTCGCCGCCGCCACCCTGGGACAGGTGAAGCCGCCGGCGCGCGCCGAGGACACCCGGTTCCTCCACCTCGTCGTCCTCGGCAAGGACTACGGCAACGTCGACGGCTCCAACTGCAACCAGGTGGCCTCCCAGGTCAACACCGCGTCGCCGAGCATGGTCCCCGGGGGGCAGCAGTTCAGCCTCGGCGCCTTCGGCTTCCGGCTCAGCTGCTCGGTGGTGACCTCGAGCGTGGTCACCGACCCGGCGAAGGGGTTCGGGCTCAACCCCGTCGCCCAGGAGCTGACCGGGCCGGGGCTCGACTTCGCCCAGCTGCAGAACCCGCTCGACTACCTGCAGGCCGCCGGGCTCCCCGTCCCCCAGGCCTGCTACCCGGGGGGCAACCTCCCGGCGCCTCCGGTGCCCCCCGCCCCGCCGGCGCTGCCGGGGCCGCCCCAGCCGCTGCCGCCGCCCCCGGGGCCGACCTCGACCTGCCAGTTCGCCTCCACCAACTCCTTCGCCAACAACGGCTTCAGCCTCCACCTCGGCCACGCGGTCCAGAGCCTCGCCGCCCAGCCGCCGGTCCCCGACCTGGGCCTCCTCCCCGGCACCGGTCTCGGCGACGGCCTCGGCGGCGGTCTGACCACCGGACAGCGGCTCGACTTCGGCGGCAGCGTGCGCGGCACCGCCACCGGGTTCGGGTCGACCCACGCGCCCGCCGGACT
>JAQBPI010000012.1 GCA_028287605.1 Chloroflexota bacterium | reverse complement strand
CCTCGACGACCGCCGAGGCCGCCGGCGGGGGCGCCTCGGCGCGCAGCCGCAGCGCCGCCTCGGCGGCGCGGTGGGCGAAGACCACCGACTCGAGCAGGCTGTTGCTGGCCAGGCGGTTGGCCCCGTGGACCCCGCTGCTGGCCACCTCGCCGCAGGCGTAGAGCCCCTCGACGGTGGTCGCCCCGCTCAGGTCGGTGCGCACCCCTCCGATGAGGTAGTGGGCCGCCGGCGCGATCGGGACGAGATCGCGACTGATGTCGATCCCGAAGCTCATGCAGGTGCGATGGATGGTGGGGAACCGCACCGCGGCGCGATCGGCCAGGTCGGTGCAGTCGAGGTGGACGGAGCTCTCGCCGGAGCGCTGCAGCTCGCGCCAGATCGCCTGCGACACGGTGTCCCGTGGCGCCAGCTCGCCCCGCGGGTCGGCGTCGAACAGGAAGCGCTCGCCGCGCCCGTTGACCACCCGCGCCCCCTCGCCGCGCACCGCCTCGCTGATCAGGAAGCGGGGAGCGCCCTCGAGGGCGAGCGCGGTGGGGTGGAACTGGACGAACTCCATGCTGCCGCACTCGGCGCCGGCGTCGTGGGCGAGGGCGATGCCGTCGCCGGTGGCGGGCGCGGGGTTGGTGGTGTGGCGCCAGAGCCGGCCGGCGCCGCCGCTGGCGAGCACCACCGCGCCGGCCAGCAGCCGGCGGATGGCGCCGGTGTCGCCGTCGCAGACCTCGACGCCCAGGCAGCGACCGCGACCGTCGGTGAGCAGCCGGGTGACCAGGTGACGCTCGAGCAGCCGGGCGCCGGTGGCCCGCAGCCGGCGGATCAGGCTGGACTCGATCTCCAGCCCGGTGGCGTCGCCACGGGCGTGGAGGATGCGTGAGCGGGTGTGCGCCGCCTCGCGGCCGAGCAGGAGGTCGCCGTCCTGGGTGTCGAAGCTCACCCCCCACTCGACCAGGTCGCGCACCCGGCGAGGACCCTCCTCGACGAGGACGCGCACCGCCGCCTCGTCGCAGAGACCGCGACCGGCGGCGAGGGTGTCGGCGAGGTGGAGCTCCGGGGTGTCGTCGCCGGCCACCGCGGCGGCGATGCCGCCCTGGGCCCACCGGCTGCAGCCGTCGTCGAGGGCGGCCTTGGTGACCACCGTGACCCGGGCCCGGCCGGCCGCGACCAGCGCCGCCACCAGGCCCGCGATGCCGCTGCCGATGACGACGAGGTCTGCCGTGTCGCCCTGGTTGACCGTCGTGCTGGCTGCGTTCAGAGGACGGTCACTCCGGGGGGATCACCCCCCAGCCGCCCGCGGGCGGAGCCCGCGACGTGGCGGCTCTCCCCGCTCCCGCGCGCGCGGTTGGAGGCGTCGACCTGCACCAGCCGCGGGGTGTGCGCGGCCAGCTCGGCATCGTCGTACTGGGCGTAGGTGATCAGGATCACGGTGTCGCCCGGGTCGCCGATGTGGGCCATGGCGCCGTTGAGGGCGATCTCGCCGGGGGCGCCCTCGATCGCGTAGGTGATCGCGCGCGAGCCGTTGGTGACGTTGACGATGTGCAGCTGCTCCCCGACCACGATGTCGGCGGCACGCATCAGCTCGCTGTCGATGCTGCAGGAGCCCTCGTAGTGAAGATCCGCCCGCGTCACCGTGGCGCGGTGGATCTTCGACTTCATGACGATACGCTGCACGTGCGGCTCCTACCGGCGGGGGCGACCTCCGAGCCAACCGGCGAGGTGGCGCCGACGACGAAGGCAGTCGTTGGCGCGTCCGCCGCTCCCAGGCAGAGAGTATCGATCAGCCGGGTCGCCCCTATTCTAGCAGCGACCAGGATTCGGGCCCGGCTGTCAACCTGCGCAAGCGGCTCGAACGTGTCCTCGTCGACCACCGCGACGTACTCCACGATCAGGTCGGGGCAGGCGGCGGCCACCGCGGTCGCGGCGGCGGCCAGGGCCGGCCCGCTGCGCTCGCCGGCGGCGAAGCGGCGGGCGGCGGCGGCCAACCCCTCGGGAAGGGCCAGCGCCTGGGCCCGTTCGGCGGCGGAGAGGTGGACGTTGCGGCTGCTCGACGCCAGCCCGTCGGCGTCGCGAACGGTGGGACAGACGACGATCTCGGTCCCGGTGTCGAGGTCCCCGGCGAGACGGCGGACCACCGCGCACTGCTGGGCGTCCTTCTCGCCGAAGTAGGCGCGGTCGGCGCGCGCGGCGACCAGCAGCTTGGCCACCACCAGCGCCACCCCGTCGAAGTGGCCCGGCCGGTGGGCGCCCTCCAAAGTCGAGGTGACCACCCCGCCCACCGCCACCGCGGTGGCGAACCCGGAGCCGTACATGGCGCCGGCGTCGGGCACGAAGGCGGCGTGCACCCCCTCGGCGGCGAGCAGGGCGAGGTCGGCGCGGAGCGTCCGCGGGTAGCGGGCGAGGTCGTCGCCGGAGGTGAACTGGGCCGGGTTGACGAAGATGCTGACGACCACCCTGTCGCACTCCTGGCGGGCGCGGGCGACCAGGCTCCGGTGGCCGGCGTGGAGGGCGCCCATGGTGGGCACGAGCGCGACGCTGAGGCCGGCGGCCCGCCAGCGCTCGGACTGCAGGCGCAGCGCCCCCGGGGTGGCGAGGACTCGGGGCGCGGTGGCGAGATCGTGCATGGCGTGTCTCAGTGGTAGCTGTGGGCGTCGTCGGGAAAGCTCCCGTCGGCGACGTCGGCGGCGAAGGCGGCGAGCGCGTCCACGGCCTGGGCGCCGAGGTTGCCGTAGGCGCGGACGAACTTGGGCATGGGGTCCTGGGTGAGCCCGAGCAGGTCGTGCACCACCAGCACCTGGGCGTCACAGTCGGGGCCGGCCCCGATGCCGACGGTGGGGATCCGCAGCGCTGCGGTCACCTCGGCGCCCAGGTCCCGCGGCACCCCCTCCAGCACCAGCGAGAAGGCCCCCGCCTCCTGGAGGGCGAGGGCGTCGTCGAGGATGCGGCGGCGGTCGTCGCCGCTGCGCCCCTGGACCCGCATGCCGCCGAACGAGTTGACGAACTGCGGGGTGAGCCCGAGGTGGCCCATCACCGGGATCCCGCGCTCGACCAGGTGGGCGACCAGCCCGACGACGCGGCCGCCCCCCTCCACCTTGACCGCGTTCATCCCCGCCTTGAGGAAGGCGGCGGCGTTGTGCACCGCCTCGGCGTCCGAGGCGTGGTATGCGTCGAAGGGCATGTCGCCGACGAGCAGCCTGGCGGGAGCGCCGCGAGCCACCGCGCGGGCGTGGTGGAGCATCTCCTCCATGCTCACCGGCAGGGTGCTCGAGTATCCGAGCATGAGCATCCCCAGCGAGTCGCCGACCAGCAGGACGGGGATGCCGGCGGCGTCGAGGATGCGCGCCGTGGTGTAGTCGTAGGCGGTGACGACGGCGAACCGCCGGCCCTCGCGCTTGCAGGTCTGGAGGTCGTGGACGGTGACCGGGCGGCCGCTGGCGGCCACGTCAGGCCCGCGCCCGGGCGGACGCCAGCCCGGCGAGGGCGGCCGGCCGCACCGGGCCCCGCCCCACCCGGCGGCGTCCCGCGGACGGCGAGCCGGCCGCGGCGAGCACCGCCGCCACCTCCTCACGGCCGGTGCCGCCCGCGGTGCGGAGGGTCTCGGTCGCGAGGTCGCGGTAGAGCCGTCGGGTGGCGGGGTCGGAG
>JAQBPI010000010.1 GCA_028287605.1 Chloroflexota bacterium | reverse complement strand
CGCCCATCTCCGACCAGTCGACGCGGCCGTCCTCCCGGCGCAGCCGGGGGGCGAGAGTGGCCGCGGCGCCGTCCTGCGGCGCGGCGGTCACGGTGCCGGCCTCGAGCCCGGCGAGCACCTCGACAAGCAGGTCCGCGCCCAGGGCGGCGAGCCGCCCGGTGAGCTCGGGGGCGGTCTCGGCGGCGGCGATCGGGGTGCCGCGCATCGCGTACACCGGGCCGGTGTCCATGCCCGCGTCCATGCGCATGATCGACACGCCGGTCTCGGCGTCGCCGGCGAGGATCGCCGCCGCCACCGGCGACGCCCCCCGCCAGCGGGGCAGCAGCGAGCCGTGGACGTTGACGCCGCCGAGCCGCGGACCCTCCAGCAGGGCGACCGGGAGGATCTGGCCGTAGGCGGCGACGACCAGGGCGTCGAGGCCGAGGTCGAGGAGCTCGGCGGTGGCCGCGGGCTCGCGGATCCGGTGCGGCTGCAGCAGCGGCAGGCCGCGTTCGCGGGCGAGCTCGCCGACCGGGCGCGGTGCGGGACGGCCGCGGTCGCCCGGGCGCTCTGGCTGGGTCACCACCGCGGCGACGTCACAGCCGGCCGCCAGGCACGCGGCCAGCGAGGGGACGGCGAAGTCCGCGGTGCCGAGGAATGCGATGCGCAGCGCCACCCAGGCTCCTACACGGCCAGGGTGACCGCCTCGTCCTCCTCGGTCGCCTCCTCCTCGCTGCCCACCGCCACCGGGCGGAGGGTGTCGATGCTGGTCAGCCTGTCGATGAACAGGACGCCGTCGAGATGGTCGATCTCGTGCAGGATGGCGCGCGCGAGCAGGCCCTCGCCCTTGATGCGCACCTCCTTGCCGTTGCGGTTCAGCGCCTTGATCGTGACCCTGTCGGCGCGGGCCACCTCGCCGACGAAGCCGGGGACGCTCAGGCAGCCCTCGAGGCCGATCTGCTCGCCCGAGGTGCGGACCACCTCGGGGTTGGCCAGCGTGTAGAGCTGGTTGTCCACCTTCATCACGATGACCCGCAGCTGCACGTCCACCTGGTTGGCGGCGAGGCCCACCCCGGGGGCGTCGAGCATGGTCTCGACCATGTCGTCCATCAGCCGGCGCACCGAGTCGTCGACCTTGGGCACCCGCCTGGCCTTGAGCCGGAGGCGGGGATTGTCTTTGGTGATGATCTCGAGAAGCGCCACGCTGAACCTCACAGGGCGGGATCGACGTCGATGCTCCAGCCCCGGTCTGTCGGAAGATGGGGGAGGGCTTCCTGGAGAGACGCCCCCCGCACCGTGATCTGCCACCGAAACTCGCCGCGAAGGCGGTGCAGGAACGCGGGCGTCGGCCCGAGGACGTCGACTCCCGAGCCGGGGGCCAGTGTACCAGAGAGCTTTTCGGCCGCCTTGCGGGCACGGCGCTCCGCCTCTGCGTCGTCGCGGTGCGCGCAGGTGCAGACGCAGAGCCGGCTGTAGGGCGGGAACCCGGTGGCGCGGCGGATGCGGATCTCCTCGTGGGCGAAGCCGAGGTAGTCGTGCCCCAGCGCGTGACGCAGCGCGTAGTGGCCGGGGCTGTAGGTCTGCAGGATCACCCGCGCGGAGTGCTCGCCCCGGCCGGCGCGCCCCGCCACCTGGGTGAGCAGCGAGAACGTGACCTCGCCGCTGCGGTAGTCGGGGAGGTGGAGCGCGGTGTCGGCGTTGACCACCCCGACCAGTCGAACCCCGGCGAGGTCCCAGCCCTTGGTCACCATCTGGGTGCCGATCAGGCAGTCGGCGTCGCCCCGGGCGAAGGTGTCGTAGATCTCGAAGTAGGTGTCGCGCTGCTGCACGGTGTCGCGGTCCATGCGCAGCAGGCGCAGGGCGGGGAAGCGCTCGCGCACCACCCGCTCCAGCCGCTCCGTGCCCATCCCCAGCGCCCGGATGGCGAGCGAGCCGCAGGCCGGGCACTCCCGGGGGGGCGGCCGCGAGGCGCCGCAGTAGTGGCAGGCGCAGAGGCCGCGACCCTGGTGGAGGACCAGGGCGACGCTGCAGTTCGGACAGCCCAGCGCCTCTCCGCAGGAGCGGCAGACGATCACCGTGGCGCTGCCGCGCCGGTTGAGGAAGAGGATCGACTGCCCCCCGGCCTCGGCGCACTCCGCCAGGGCGCGCTCCAGGGTGAGCGACAGCGGGCTGCGGTTGCCGGCGCGCAGCTCCTCGCGGAGGTCGACCACCTCGATCGGCGGCAGCGGCCGCCCGGCGATGCGGTCGGGCAGGGTGGCGAGCTCGAGGTCGCCGCCGTGAGCGCGGAAGAAGGTCTCCAGCCGGGGCGTCGCCGAGCCCAGCACCACCGCGGCGCCGCACAGCCGGCCGAGCTCGAGGGCAGTCTCGACGGCGTGGTAGCGGGGCACCCGGTCCTGCTTGTACGCGGAGGCGTCCTCCTCGTCGACCACCACCACGCCGAGGTCGGCGATCGGCGCGAACACGGCGCTCCGCGAGCCGACCACCACGTCGGTCCCGCCCTCGCGCACCCGCCGCCAGGTCGCTGCGCGCTCCGCGTTGGTGAGCCCCGAGTGCATCAGCGCCACCCGCCCCGGGAAGCGAGCGGCGAAGCGGCGGATGGTCTGCGGGGTGAGGCTGATCTCGGGCACGAGCACCAGCGCGCGGCGTCCGGCGGCGAGCGCCGCGGCGATGGCGGTGAGGTAGACCTCGGTCTTGCCGCTGCCGGTGACTCCGCGGAGCAGCAGGCGGTGGTGGCGGCCCTCGGCGATGGCGAACAGCAGCGGGGCGGCAGCCAGCCGCTGCGCCTCGGTGAGCGGCGGCGGGGTCTCGGGCTCGCCGGTCTCGGCGGCGGCCAGCGCGCCTCGCGAGGCGGTGCGCGGCCCCCGCTTCCGTCCCCGGGGACGAGCCGCGCGCACCCCGGCGGGAAGCATCGCCTTCACCACCTCGCCGAGCGGCGCCCGGTAGTGCTGCGCGACCCAGCGGGCCAGCTCGACCAGGTGGGGGAGCAGCGGAGGCGGCTCGTCGAGCACCTCGAGGATGGCCCGCGCCTCGAACTCGGTGGTGGCGAGCCGCGCGACGATGTGGCCGATCACCTCGCGCTCGCCGAAGGGCACCCGCACCCGCGCGCCGGGCACCGCGC
>JAQBPI010000055.1 GCA_028287605.1 Chloroflexota bacterium | reverse complement strand
GAGGCTCGCGAGCGCCCCGCCGCCGTCGCCGAGCCCGACCCCCGCACGGTCCACGAGGCGCACCCCGAGGGCGGCGGCGAGGCCGGCGCCGCCGTCCGTGCAGGCGCTGCCCCCGATCCCGACCAGGATCCGGGTCGCGCCGCCGTCGAGGGCGGCGGCGATCAGCTCGCCGGTGCCGCGGGACGTGGCCCTCAGCGCGTCGAGCCGGTCCCCGACCAGCCGCAGCCCCGACGCCTCGGCGAGCTCGACCACCGCGGTGCCGGCGTCCAGCCAGCCGAGGCGGGCGTCGACGGGGTCGCCCAGCGGTCCGGTGACCCGGTGCACCTCGACCCGTGCGGCCGCTCCGGCCGCGCCGAGGAGGACGTCCAGGGTGCCGTCGCCGCCGTCGGCGACGGGAATCTCGACCGGGTCGGCGCCCGCGGCCGCGACCCCTCGGGCGAGCGCGGCCGCGGCGGCGCGCGCATCCAGCGAGCCCTTGAAGGCGTTGGGCGCGCAGACCACTCTCATATCCGGCGTCATGTTGCGATCCCTCGGTCCTCTTCGGGGCGTGTTTTGACCGGGGGGGAGTACCTCCCCCCCGCTCGGCCCAAAGACATCGCAGGACCGGAAGCGTAGTCACGGACGGTCCGTGGGGCGATGCCGTGGGCCACCCCCCCTGCGGCCGGACTCCCGGCCGGCGCTCCCTTCGGTCGCGCTGACGTCCTCGGGCCACCGGAGCCGGTACGAGGAGGAGCGCCTTCGGCGCAGGGTCGGTCAGTCGGCGGGGGCGACGGTGCGCGCGGGGAAGCGAGCCCGGCAGGCCTTGCAGGCCTCGAGGTGGTTGACGAGCATCCGCTTCTGGTCCTGGCGGAGGTTGCGGCGGCCGATGTGCTCGAGGATGTGCGTCACCGTGGCGCAGTCGCCCGAGGCCTCCTGCGACCCCTCCTGCTTGAGGTACAGCTCCTTGAAGCGGCGCCGTGCGCGGTGGAGCAGGGTTTCGACGGCCGACTGGCTGATGCCCATGACGTTGGCGATGGAGGCGTAGGAGAGGCCCTGGAGCTCGCGCAGTGTGAGCACCATGCGCTGGCGCTCGGGAAGCTGCTTGGCGACGTCCCACACCACCCGGCGCATGTTGGTGATCTCCAGCGCCGATTCGGGGCTGCGCTCCCGGTCGTGGTCGGCGAGGCGCATCACCGCCTCCTCGACGTCGTCGCCCCCGGGCTCGATGTGGTGCTGCACCTTGTCGCGGCGGCGCAGCTCGTCGTGGCAGAGGTTCACCGCGATGCGGTAGATCCACGCCGAGAAGTGGAACGTGTCGTCGACGCGGCTCAGCGTCTTCAGCACGTTGTAGAAGGTCTCCTGCACCAGGTCCTCGGCCAGCTGGCCGTCGCCGACGTAGCGCGCGCACAGGGCGCGGATCCGCTGGTTGTACCGGGTGAAGATCCGATCGAACGCGCTCGCGTCACCGTCCCGGTACATCCGGATCAGCGCCAGATCGTCCAGCTCGGCGACGTCGTCCGCCATCAATGACTCCGGGGAAACCGAGATCACCTCGAGACCCCTCCCTCGTGCTCACGTCCCACCCTGGTCCTCGGCAGTCGAGGCCGGGTGCGGATCATTAATACCAGGGGGCCGAGCCCCTTCCTGTGACTGATCGGTGACGGTCGGCAAGATGCAAGTTTCGGGCCGTGCCAGCGTCCTACTGGGTAAGGGAGGTTCCGGCGAACGGTCGCCGACAGCGTCGCGTGCGACGTGATCCCGCCACGTTCGAGCGTTGAGTAGGATAGGGGATGATGACAGCCGACGCTTGGGGTGCTGGCACTGCGGGACCGACGGGACACGTCCTGGTCCGGTTCGCCGACGACGAGATCCTCGAGGGCGCCGTCGACCGGCTCGACCTCGACCATCCCGACTTCGAGCTGACCCTCAGCGATCCGGGCACCAACAACCGTCGCGCGCTCATCCCGCTTCCCTCGGTGAAGTGCCTCACCCTCGGCCGGCGCCCGCTCGATCCGCCGATGGCAATCGAGAACATGCAGAAGGTGGCGGTGCGCTTCCTCGACGGCGAGGTCGTCAAGGGCCTCATCGCCGACAGCCCGCAGCGCAACAAGTACGGCGTCACCGTCGAGCTGGTGAGCCCGGCCGGCGACGAGATCGAGCTGCTCGGCATCCCATACCACAGCCTCAAGGCGGTCTTCTACCTCAAGTCCTGGGACAGCCGTCCCCCGGAGTACGTCGACGTCACCGGCCAGTGGTCGGGCACCCGGATGGACACCCCACTCGTCGACCTGCTCGGCGAGATCGGGCGCCTGGCCGACCTGCGCGACCGTGGTGAGCTCACCGACGAGGACTTCCAGCGCCGCCGCCGGGTCATCCTCGACAAGATCTGACCGACCGGCCGGCCGGCCGCGGCCCCGTCAGCGGGTTTGCGGCTCCCTCCACTCGATCCACTCGCCGTGGTAGCTGCCCCGTGCCAGCCAGCGGTCCTCGCGGCCGGTGGCGGTGAGCAGGCTGAGGCGAATCAGCGCGCAGTCGACAGCGCCCGACTCGATGCCCTCGCCCACCCAGGCGGGCCGCAGGAGCATCGGCGGCAGCTCGTGCCCGCGCACCCCGGCGGTGAGCCCCAGCACCTCGTCGTCGTCCAGCGCGGCGCGGGCGATCGCGGCGTAGAGCGGCGAGCGGGTCGGGAAGTCGTGGACGGCGAGGTGCGCGAGCACCGCCCGGCTGGTCTCGACGCTCCGGTCGGGGTCGGTCACGACGGCCCCCGCATCACCCGCCCGGGCGGCTCAGCCGGCGGCGCGCTTCAGCGGATCGGGGGGGAAGCACGCGGCGGCGATGCAGGCGCCCGACCAGCGGTCGAGGCGCGCGACCAGCCAGTCGAGCTGGTCGCCGAGGGCGTCGACGACGCTCTGCTCCATGGCGTCGGTGCGGCGCTCGATCTCGGCGCGGGCGGCGCGGCCCCGCTCGCTGAGCTCGGCTCCCTCGACCAGGCCCTCGGCGCGCAGGCGCTCGGCGGCGGCCTCGATCACCGGCTCGGCGAAGCCGCGAGAAGCGGTGTACTCGCCCAGCCGCATGCCCAGCCACAGCTCGGTGAGCACGTTCATCTCCACCGATCCGCGGCCCGAGCCGATCGCGGCGGCGATGTGGCTGTCGCTGCGGTGCTCGCGGACCAGGTCGCAG
>JAQBPI010000216.1 GCA_028287605.1 Chloroflexota bacterium | reverse complement strand
GGGGCGGCCGCGGCCGCCGGGGCGCGGCGCCGCCGCTGCCGCTCCTGGACCACCCCGTCGTCGCTGACCACGGCGCGCAGGTGGCTGGTGCGCTTCAGGATGCTGAAGGCACGGCCCTGGGCGCGCGGCTGGAAGCGCTTGATCACGGTGGCTCCGTCGATCTCGATGCGGGCGACGCGCAGCGTCGACACGTCGAGGTTGTAGTTGTGCTCGGCGTTGGCCGCCGCCGACTTGATCACCTTGGCGACCTCGATGGCGGCGAAACGCGGGGTGAAGGCCAGGATGGTGAGCGCATCGCCGACGGAGAGCCCCTCGACGGTGGCGGCGACCAGCCTGGCCTTGCGCGCGGTGGTGCGCACCCACTTGGCGGTGGCGACGACTTCCATGGCTACTTCAGCGCCGCACTGCGCTCGGTGTGGTGGCCGTGCCCGCGGAACTTGCGGGTGACGGCGAACTCTCCGAGCTTGTGACCGACCATCGTCTCGGTGATGAAGACGGGGACGTGCTTGCGCCCGTCGTGCACCGCGATGGTGTGTCCCACCATCTCGGGGAAGACGTCGCTGCGCCGCGACCAGGTCTTGATCACCTTCTTCTCGCGGGTGCTGTTCAGCACCTGCACCTTCCGGAGCAGGTGCTCGTCGCAGAACGGACCCTTGCGGGTGGACCGGCTCATGACCGGGTCCTCTCAGCTGTGCTCATGCTCGCCGTTTCCTACTTGCTCCGGCGCCGCACGATCATGCGGTCCGTCGACTTGTTGTGCCGGGTGCGATGCCCCAGCGCCGGCTTGCCCCAGGGGGTCTGGGGATTGCCGCCGGCGCCGCTGCGGCCCTCGCCGCCGCCGTGGGGATGGTCGAAGGGGTTCATGGTCATGCCGCGGACCGCCGGCCGGAAGCCGCGCCAGCGCATCTTCCCCGCCTTGCCGATGTTGATGTTCGCGTGCTCGACGTTGGCCACCTGGCCGATGGTCGCCGAGCAGCGCACGTCCACCCGGCGCACCTCGCCGCTGGGCATGCGCAGGGTGGCCAGCGCCCCCTCCTTGGCCAGCAGCTGGGCGGCGACGCCGGCGCTGCGCACCATCTTGCCGCCGCGTCCGAGGGTGAGCTCGATGTTGTGGATGGTCGTGCCCAGCGGGATGCTGGACAGGGGCAGCGCGTTGCCCGGCTTGATCTCGGCCTTCGGGCCGGCCATCACGGTGTCGCCCACCTTCAGCCCCACCGGCCAGAGGATGTACCGCTTCTCGCCGTCGGCGTAGTGGATGAGGGCGATCCGGGCGCTGCGGTTGGGGTCGTACTCGATCTCGGCGACCCTGCCGGGCACGTCGACCTTGTTCCGCTTGAAGTCGATGATCCGGTACAGCTTCTTGTGGCCGCCGCCGCGGTGGCGCACCGTGATCTTGCCGGTCGCGTTGCGGCCGCTGAAGGTCTTGAGGTGCTCGACCAGCGACTTCTCGGGGTGGTCGCGGGTGACCTCCTCGAAGGTGCTCCCCGACATGAAGCGGCGTCCGGGGCTGGTCGGCTTGTACTTGCGGATTGGCATCAGACGCCCTCGAAGAGGCCCTCGATCCGCTGGCCCGGGGCCAGCGTCACGATCGCCTTCTTCCAGTCGGGACTGTGTCCCACGATGCGCTTGCGGCCGCGCGAGCGCTGCCGCACCTTGCCGCGGACGTTCAGGGTGTTGACCGAGACCACGGTGATCTTCTGGGAGGCGAAGGCCTCCTCGACCGCCCTCTTGATCTCGATCTTGTTCGCGTCAGTCCGGCAGCGGAAGACGTAGCGTCCCTCCGCCATGCCCGCGTAGGACTTCTCGCTGACCACCGGGCGGGTCAGCAGCTGGTCGGGGCTGCGGCTCACGACAGCACCTCCGTGAGATGCTCGACGGCATCCCGGGTCATCACCACGGTGTCGCCGGTGAGCAGATCGCGGATGTTGAGATTGGCGGCGAGCAGCACCCGCACCTCCGGAAGGTTGCGCGCGCTGCGCTCCAGCATCTCGTTGTGGGAGCCGAGCACCATCAGCACCTTGCTGGTCGTCGGCGAGTCGGGGCCTCCCTCCACACCGATGGCGTGGAGCATGTCGACCACCGCCCGGGTCCTGGGCGCCTCGAGGGCGAAACCGTCGAGCACCAGCATCTCCCCCGCCTGCGCCTTGGCGCTCAGCGCGCTGCGCAGCGCCAGCCGCCGCTGCTTGCGGGGCATGTCCTGGCGGTAGGAGCGGGGGGTGGGACCGAAGACCACGCCACCGCCCTTGTAGTGGGGTGCGCGGATCGAGCCCTGGCGGGCGCGGCCGGTGCCCTTCTGGCGGTAGGGCTTGCGCCCACCGCCACGGACCTCCCTCCGGTTCTTGGTGTCATGGGTGCCCTGGCGGGCGTTGGCGAGCTGTCGCAGCAGCGCCTGGTGCATCACCGGCTCGTTGATCGCACAGTCGAAGATCTCGGCGCTCAGCTCGAGGTTGCCCATGCGCAGGCCGCTCTGGTCGACGACGGGGGCGCTGGCCATCAGAGCGTCGCCTGCCGGTCGGCGTCGCGGATGAGCACCACGCCGTTGCGGCTGCCCGGGACCGCGCCCTTCAGCATGAGCAGGTTGCGGGCGGCGTCGACGCGCACCACCTCGAGGCCCTTGACCGTGCTCCGGCTCGCGCCCAGGTGGCCGGCCATCTTCAGCCCGCGCAGGGTGCGTGCCGCATCGACCGAGCCGATCGAGCCCGGCTGGCGGATGTTGTGGGAGCCGTGGCTGACGGGGCCGCGGCTGAAGTTGTGACGCTTGTGCTGGCCGGCGAAGCCCTTGCCCTTGCTCACCCCGGTGACGTCCACGCGGTCGCCCGCGGTGAAGATCTCGGCGGTGATCTCCGAGCCGATGCCCGCCTCGCCGGCGTCGCGCAGCTCCACCAGGGTGCGCATCGGCCGCAGGCCGGCGCGCTTGAGGTGGCCGATCAGCGGCTTGGGGGTGCGCTTCGGAGAGCGCTCCCCGAACCCGATCTGCAGCGCCTCGTAGCCGTCGACCGCGGTGGTCTTGCGCTGCACCACCCGGCAGGGGCCGGCCTCGAGCACGGTGACCGGGACCACGGTCCCGCGCTCGGTGAAGAGCTGGGTCATGCCCACCTTGCGGGCGAGGATGCCCCTGCTCATCGCCGCGCCCCCGCGGCGGTGCTCTCCTGGGAGAGCTTGATCTCGATGTTCACGCCGCTGGGGAGGTTGAGGCGCATCAGCGCGTCCACCACCTTGGGGTTGGGATCGAGGATGTCGACGATGCGCTTGTGCGTGCGGATCTCGAACTGCTCGCGGGAGTCCTTGTCGATGAAGGGCGAGCGGATCACGCAGTACTTGGCGATGCTGGTGGGCAGGGGAACGGGCCCCGCCACGCGCGTGCCAGTACGCACCGCCGTGTCGACGATCTTCGACGCGGCCTGGTCCAGGACCTTGTGATCGTAGGCCTTGAGCCTGATGCGAATCTTCTGCGCCATGACGGAGCCGGTTAGCCTCTTCTTTCCTGTTCCGCTACTTCTTCTTGCCGGCCACGGGGGCGGTCTGCGTGACCGAGGTGACCGAACCGGCACCCACGGTACGCCCACCCTCGCGGATGGCGAAGCGCATCCCCTCCTCGACCGCGATCGGGGTGATGAGCTGGATGGTCATCTCGATGTTGTCGCCCGGCATCACCATCTCCGTGCCCTCGGGCAGGTCGATGGTTCCGGTGACGTCGGTGGTGCGAATGTAGAACTGCGGACGATACCCCTTGAAGAAGGGGGTGTGCCGACCGCCCTCCTCCTTGGAGAGCACGTACACCTGCGCCTTGAAGTCGGTGTGCGGGGTGATGGTGCCCGGCTTGGCGAGCACCTGGCCGCGCTCGACCTCCTCGCGCTTCACGCCGCGGATCAGGCAGCCGACGTTCATGCCGGCCTCGCCCGCGTCGAGCAGCTTCTTGAACATCTCGACACCGGTGACCACGGTCTTGGTGGTGTCCTTGATGCCGACGATCTCCACCGGCTCGTTCACCTTGACGATGCCGCGCTCGATGCGCCCGGTCACCACGGTGCCGCGACCCTCGATGGAGAACACGTCCTCGATGGGCATCATGAACGGCTTGTCGACCGGCCGCTCCGGCAGCGGGATGTAGGAGTCGACCGCCGCCATCAGCTCGAGGATGCCGCCCTCGGCGGCCTTGTCGCCCTCCAGCGCCTTCAGCGCGGAGACGCGCACCACGGGGGCGTCGTCGCCGGGGAAGTCGTACTTGCTGAGCAGCTCGCGGACCTCGAGCTCGACCAGCTCGAGCAGCTCCTCGTCGTCCACCGCGTCGACCTTGTTGAGGGCCACCACGATGTGCTTCACCCCCACCTGGTTCGCCAGCAGGATGTGCTCGCGGGTCTGGGGCATGGGGCCGTCGGTGTCCGCCACCACCAGGATGGCGCCGTCCATCTGCGCCGCGCCGGTGATCATGTTCTTGATGTAGTCGGCGTGGCCCGGGCAGTCGACGTGCGCGTAGTGGCGGTTCTCGGTCTCGTACTCGACGTGCGCGGTGGCGATGGTGATGCCGCGGGCCTTCTCCTCGGGCGCGTTGTCGATGGAGTCGAAGGAGCGGAACGTGGCACCGCCGGCCTGCGCGAGCACCTTGGTGATGGCCGCGGTCAGCGTGGTCTTCCCATGGTCGATGTGACCGATGGTGCCCACGTTCACGTGCGGCTTCGTGCTGTCGTACTTCTTCTTCGCCATCTCCTGCCTCTGATGTGGCCCGGTGGTGCGGTCAGCCCTTGGCCTTGGCGACGATCTCGTCGACCAGGCCCTGGGGCAGCTGCTGATAGTGATCGAACTCCATGGAGTACGTTGCACGACCCTGGGTCATGCTGCGGAGCACCGTGGAGTAGCCGAACATGTTTGCGAGGGGGACGTGAGCATGGACCATCTGGTTGCTCGACCGTCCCTCCATCCCGAGGATCTGTCCGCGCCGGCCGCTGAGGTCGCCCATGACGTCGCCCATGAACTCCTCGGGCATGACCACGTCGACCTTCATCACCGGCTCGAGGAGGGTGGGGCGGGCCTTGCGGATGCCGTCCTTCACACCCATCGAGCCCGCGATCTGGAACGCCTGCTCGTTGGAGTCGACGTCGTGGTAGGAGCCGTCGACCAGGGTCACCCTGATGTCCACCACGGGGAACCCGGCGACCACACCGCTCGACAGCGCCTCCTCAACGCCGCGCGCGGTGGGGTTGATGTACTCCTTGGGCACGGTGCCGCCGACCACCTTGTTGACGAACTCGAAGCCCTTGCCCATCTCGTTGGGCTCCAGCTCGAGCTCGACGTGCCCGTACTGGCCGCGGCCGCCGGTCTGGCGGACGAAGCGGCCGGTGCCGTGCGCCGGCCTGGTGATGGTCTCGCGGTAGGCCACCTGCGGCTTGCCGACGTTGGCGTCGACCCTGAACTCGCGCAGCAGGCGGTCGACGATGATCTCGAGGTGGAGCTCGCCCATGCCCGAGATGACCGTCTGGCCGGTCTCGTCGTCGGTGCGCACCCGGAACGTCGGGTCCTCCTCCGAGAGCTTCTGGAGGGCGATCCCCATCTTGTCCTGGTCGATCTTCGTCTTCGGCTCGATCGCCACCGAGATGACCGGGTCGGGGAAGTTGATCGACTCCAGCACCAGCTGGTGCTGCTCGGCGGACAGGGTGTCGCCGGTCATGGTCTTGCGCAGACCGATGGCGGCGGCGATGTCGCCGGTGCGGACCTCCTCGATCTCCTCGCGGTGGTTGGCGTGCATCTGGAGGATGCGGCCCACCCGCTCGCGCTCCTCGCGCACCGGGTTGTAGACGTAGGAGCCGCTCTTCAGCACCCCGCTGTAGACCCGGAAGAAGGTGAGCTTGCCCACGAAGGGGTCGGTCATGATCTTGAAGGCGAGCGCGGCGAAGGGCTCGTCGTCGCTGACCGCGCGCGCCGACAGCGAGCCGTCCTTGGGGTTGATCCCCTCGATCGGCGGCTTGTCGAGCGGCGAGGGCAGGAAGTCGACGACGGCGTCGAGCATCGGCTGGACGCCCTTGTTCTTCAGCGCGGAGCCGCAGAGCACGGGCACGTGCCGGGTGGCCACGGTGCCGGCGCGCAGGCCGCGGAGGATCTCCTCGCGGGTGAGCTCCTCACCGTCGAGGTACTTCACCATCAGCTCGTCGTCACTCTCGGCGACGGCCTCGAGCATCGCCTTGCGGTACCTCTCGACGTCGGCCTCCATCCCCGCGGGAATGTCCTTGCGCTCGATCGTGGTGCCCAGGTCGTCGGCGTAGAGGATGGCCACGCGGTTGATGAGGTCGACGATGCCCCGGAAGTCGCCCTCCGCGCCGATCGGCAGCTGCACCGGGATGGGGTTGGCCCCCAGCCGCGTCCTGATGGACTGCACCGAGGCGAAGAAGTCGGCGCCGGTGCGGTCCATCTTGTTGATGAAGCAGATGCGGGGCACGTTGTACCGGTCGGCCTGGCGCCAGACCGTCTCCGACTGGGGCTCCACGCCGGCCACGGCATCGAAGACCGCGACCGCCCCGTCGAGCACCCGGAGGCTGCGCTCGACCTCGACCGTGAAGTCCACATGCCCGGGCGTGTCGATGATATTGATACGGTGGTCGCGCCACTCCGCGGCGGTCGCGGCCGAGGTGATGGTGATCCCGCGCTCCTGCTCCTGGACCATCCAGTCCATCGTCGCGGCGCCCTCGTGCACCTCGCCCATGCGATGGATGCGGCCCGTGTAGAAGAGGACGCGCTCGGTCGTGGTGGTCTTGCCGGCGTCGATGTGCGCCATGATCCCGATGTTTCGAGTCCTCTCGAGCGGGAAGGCGCGCGTCGCGATGGCGGGAGGCATGCTGCTGCTCAGTACCTGAAGTGGGAGAACGCTTTGTTGGACTCGGCCATCTTGTGGGTGTCCTCCTTCCGCTTGATGGAGGCTCCCACGCCGTTGGCGGCGTCCATGAGCTCGGCGGCGAGCTTGTCGGCCATGCTCTTGCCGTTGCGGGACCGGGCATAGCGGATCAGCCAGCGGCGCGCCAGCGCGGCGCGGCGGTCGTGGCGGATCTCCACCGGCACCTGGTAGGTGGCGCCGCCGACCCGCTTCGGCTTGACCTCGAGGATCGGGGTGACATTGCGCAGAGCGGTGTCGAAGACGTCGAGCGGCTCGCGCCGCGAGGAGCGGCGGATCTTCTCGAAGGCGTCGTAGACGATGCCCTCGCTGACGCTCTTCTTGCCGCAGAGCATGAGGCAGTTGATGAACTTCGCCAGCCCGACGTTCCCATAGATGGGGTCGGGGACGATGGTTCGCTTGGTGATGCGCTGGCGGCGCGGCATGGGGTCGTTCGATCCTCAGAGGTGGTGGGGGCTGATATCAGGATCCCGGTCCCGAGGCTGGCGTCCGGAGGGACGCGTCAGGCGGGGACGGGGTGGCGCGGGGGGCGCCGCCGGTCACTTGCCGGCGGATTTCTCCCGCTTGGCGCCGTACTTGCTACGGCCCTGCTTGCGGTTGCGGGTGCCGGCGGTGTCCAGCGTTCCGCGGATGACGTGGTAGCGGACGCCGGGGAGGTCCTTGACGCGGCCGCCGCGGACCAGCACCACCGAGTGCTCCTGGAGATTGTGACCGATCCCGGGGATGTAGGCGGTCACCTCGACCTTGCTGGTCAGCCGGACACGGGCCACCTTGCGGAGGGCCGAGTTGGGCTTCTTCGGGGTGGTGGTGTAGACGCGCACGCAGACGCCACGGCGCTGAGGCGACCCCTTGAGGGCCGGCGCCTTGGTCTTCTTGATGATGCGCGACCGGCCTTTGCGGACCAGCTGCTGGATGGTGGGCACGTGTCTCCCGGGACATGGTGATCGCGCGTCCGGCCGACGGACGCGCGAACGAGGGTGCGCAAGTCGCGCGACGGGGGATTCTAGCAGCGATGCCGGCGACGGGGGGCGGGTGGCCGGGGGGGGCTGCCGGCGACGGGGGGGAGATGGCCCGGAGGGAGCCCCCCTGCCTTGAGCGCGTCACCGCGGAGAGCCTAGACTCGCCCGCCGTGGCCAGCGCACCCGTCCCCCGCTCGCGCCGCAGGCTCGGCGGTGGGCTCCTCGGGGTCGCCCTGCTGGCGGCCGCCTGCGGCTCCTCCCCGGCCGCCGTGGCCACCCCGGCGATCTCGCCCCGGCCCTCGCCGGCCGCCTCGATGGCGCCCGGCGCCGGCCCGTTCGACCTCACCATGGCCCTCGGACAGATGGTCGGGGTCGCCTTCTCGGGGCGTGAGGTCACCCCCGGGCTGCGCCACCTCATCGTCGACGACAAGGTGGGCACCGTCGTGCTCCTGCCCTCCAACGTCGGCGACGCCGCCGGCCTGCGCCACCTCGCCGCCGAGCTCGGCGCCCTCGGCCGCGAGGCCGGGCTGCCGGCGCCGCTGCTGATCTGCCTCAACCAGGAGGGAGGGCAGGCCTCGGCAGTTGTGGACGGGGTGCCGCCGATGCCGAGCGCGGCCTCCCTCGGGGCCCGGGGCCCGGCCGCGGTGCGCGAGGCGATGGCCGCCACCGCCCGCGGGCTGCGCTCCCTCGGGGTCGGCCTCGACCTCGCCCCGGTCAGCGACCTGCGCACCAATCCCGCCGATGGCGTCATCGGTGACCGCGCCTACGGCTCCACCCCCGCGGTGGTGGGGCCGCTGGTGGCGGCGGCGGTCGCGGGCCTCCACGACGGCGGCGTCGGCTCGACGGTCAAGCACTTCCCCGGCCTCGGCGGCCAGGCCGGCGACCCCCACAAGGCCCTCCCCACCGACCCGATGACCGAGCCGCAGTGGCTCGCGACCCACGCCCGGGCGATCGGCGCCGGCATCGACGCGGGCACCGACGCGGTGATGACCACCGAGCTGGTGGTCCCCGGGCTCGACCCCACCGGCACCCCGGCGATCTTCTCCCGGCCGGTGGTCTCGATGCTCCGCGACCGCCTCCACTTCGGCGGCGTGATCATCACCGACTCGCTGAGCATGGGCGGCATCCAGGCGCGGATGACCGTGCCCGAGGCCGCCGTCGCCGCCCTGGAGGCGGGCAACGACCTCATGCTCCTCTCCAACGGAGACCCCGCCTACGAGGCCCAGGCGGTGGAGGCCATGCGAGGTGCGGTCGACGCCGGCAGGGTGTCGACCGCCGCGGTCCGCGCCTCCGCGGACCGGGTGGTCGCGCTGCGGAAGCGATACCCGGTCATCGGCGGCTGAGGGGCCGGGCTCGGCGGACTGCCGTGGGTTGGGATGCGCGGCCGATCTGCGGCCGGGCATCCCCACCCGGCCGCGGATCGCCCGGGCACCTCGCACCCGCCGCAGAACGGCCGCGACACTCAACCGGCGGCAGCGGCCCGGGCGTCGCGCGGTGCGACGCCCGGGCGCTCCGTCAGATCGAGCCGGTGGGAGCCTCCTCGGCGGCATAGCCGTCGGAGGACGCCAGGCCGCGGTACTCGCCGTCGATGTCGCCGTCCAGCTCCGCC
>JAQBPI010000200.1 GCA_028287605.1 Chloroflexota bacterium | reverse complement strand
CGCGCGCCCAGCTGCAGGTCACGATGTTCCTGATCATCGGCCTCTGCGAGGCGATGTACTTCATCAACCTCGCGCTCGCCTTCTACTTCATCACCTCGATCGCCGAGAAGTTCGCGGTCTAGGCTCGCCGGTGCTCGCCCTCACGCCTCCCGCGGTCACGTCGGGCCTGCTCGACATCAACGGCACCTTCGTCGCCGAGCTGATCGCCTTCGTGATCATGCTCGGCATCCTCGGCAAGTACGCCTACCCGCCGATCATGCGCGCTGCCGAGGCGAGGCAGAAGCAGATCGAGGAGGGCGTCAAGGCCGCCCAGGAGGCCGAGAAGCGCCTCCAGGCGGTCCAGAAGGAGGTGGAGCAGACCATCGCCGAGGCGCGCTCCCAGGCGCGGGAGATGATCAACCGCGCCCACCACGAGGCCGCCGCCGAGGCCGAGGAGGTCCGCAACCGCGGCCGCCTCGACGCCGAGGCGCAGGTCGAGAAGGCGCGCGGGGACATCCAGGCGGAGAAGGACCGTGCGGTGCAGGAGCTGCGCGCCCAGGTCAGCGCCCTGGTGGTCGACGCCGCCGGGAAGGTGCTCGGCGCCGCCATCGACGAGAAGACCCACGCACGGCTCATCGAGGAGTCGCTGCGGCAGGTCTCCCCGGGGTCGTAGGGAATGGCCTCCGACATGCTCGCGCGGCGCTACGCCGAGGCCTACTTCCAGCTTGCCAAGGAGGCGGGCACGGTGAAGGAGTGGGGCGACGAGCTGGCCCGCGCGGTGGAGATGCTCGAGCACCCGGCGGTCGCGGAGGCGATGCGCAACCCCCGGGTGTCCCAGGCCGACCGCGTCCGGCTGGTCATGGACCTGCTCGACGGGCTCGACCAGCCGGTCCGCAACCTGGTGCGGCTGCTCGTCGAGCGCGGTCGCAGCAGCATCCTGGGAGCGGTGCTCGACCGCTACCGCGCCCTCGCGGACGCCGACTCCGGGATCATCCGGGCCGAGGTGACCGCCGCCGTGCCCGTCGACCACAACCTCGAGGAGCACATCGCGGATACGCTGGGGCAGCGGCTCGGTGGCCGCATCCAGACCACCGTCCGGCAGGACCCCTCGATCCTCGGGGGCCTCATCATCAGAATCGGCGATCGCGTCATCGACGGCAGCCTGCGCACCCGGTTGCAGCAGCTGCGGGCCGCGCTCGCCTGACCCACCGCACCCGGGGGCCCAGGCGCCCGCACCACAAGGACGAGAGCGACAACTGATGGCAATCCGCAGTGACGAGATCGGCGAGATCCTGAGGAAGCGCATCGCCAGCTTCGAGGCCCCGGTGGTCGACGCCAATGAGGGCGTGATCACCTCGGTGGGTGACGGCATCGTCCGCATCTACGGCCTCGAGAAGGCGATGGCCGGCGAGCTCCTCGACTTCCCCGCCCCGGACGGAGGGCAGCCCATCGTCGGCCTGGCCCTCGACCTCCGTGAGGACGGCGTCGGCGCCGCGATCATGGGCCCGTACGAGCACCTCCAGGAGGGTGACACGGTCCGGACCACCGGCCGCGTCGCCCAGGTGCCGGTGGGGGAGGAGCTGGTGGGCCGCATCGTCAACGCGGTCGGCCAGGAGCTCGACGGCAAGGGCCCGATCGAGACCTCGGAGACGCTGCCGGTCGAGCGCGTGGCGCCGGGCGTCATCTACCGCCAGCGCGTGGACACCCCGCTGCAGACCGGCATCAAGGCGATCGACGCCATGATCCCGATCGGTCGCGGCCAGCGCGAGCTGATCATCGGCGACCGCCAGACCGGCAAGACCGCCGTCGCCCTCGACACCATCATCAACCAGAAGGGCACCGGCGTCATCTGCATCTACGTCGCCGTCGGCCAGCGCTCCGCGACCGTCGCCCAGGTGGCGGCGACGCTGCAGCAGTACGGCGCCATGGAGCACACCATCATCGTCGCGGCGACCGCCGCCGACCCCGCCGCGATGCAGTTCCTCGCCCCCTTCGCCGGCTGCGCCATGGGCGAGCACTTCATGAACAACGGCCGGCATGCGCTGATCGTCTACGACGACCTCAGCAAGCACGCGCAGGCCTACCGCCAGCTCTCGCTGCTGCTCCGCCGCCCGCCGTCGCGCGAGGCCTATCCCGGCGACGTCTTCTACCTGCACTCGCGCCTGCTGGAGCGGGCCGCGCGCATGGCCGACTCCGAGGGCGGGGGCACGCTCACCGCGCTGCCGGTGATCGAGACCCAGGCCAACGACGTCTCCGCCTACATCCCCACCAACGTCATCTCCATCACCGACGGCCAGATCTACCTGGAGTCCGACCTCTTCAACGCCGGCATCCGCCCCGCGATCAACGTCGGCATCTCGGTCTCCCGCGTCGGCGGCGACGCCCAGACCAAGGCGATGAAGCAGGTCGCGGGCCAGCTGCGCCTCGACATGGCGCAGTACCGGGCCCTCGCCGCCTTCTCGCAGTTCGCCTCCGACCTCGATCGCGCCACCCGGCAGCAGCTGGAGCGCGGCCTGCGGATGACCGAGCTGCTCAAGCAGCCGCAGTACGAGCCCATCCCCTTCGCCAAGCAGGTGATCGCGATCTTCGCCGGCACCCGCGGCTACCTCGACGACGTCCCCATCGACCGGGTCTCCGAGTTCGAGCGCTCGCTGCTCCGCTGGATCGACCAGAACCACCCGGAGCTCGAGAAGGACATCGAGGAGCAGAAGCGGATCACCGACGAGACCGACAAGGCGCTGCGCGCCGCCATCGAGGAGTTCAAGAAGGGCTTCGCCGGCTGACGCGCATGTCGCGCGCGTCAGCTGACGGAAGAGACCACCAGATGAACGACGCTCAGCTCATGAAGATTCGGGGCGCAGCCCCACCACAAGCCGAAGGCCGACGTCAGGAGGCCTTCTGAGATGCCCAGCCTGCGCGACGTCCGGCGTCGCATCCGCAGCGTCCAGAACACCAAGAAGATCACCAAGGCGATGGAGCTGGTGGCCGCGTCCAAGATGCGGCGGGCGCAGGAGCGCGTCGCTGCGGCGCGCCCGTACGCCGACGAGCTGTCCAGCATCATGGTCGAGCTGATGCGGCGCAACCCCGAGTACAAGCACCCCATGCTGGTGCCCCGCGAGGTGCACCGCCGGGTGCTGATCCTGGTGACCACCGACCGCGGCCAGGTCGGCGGCCTCAACTCCAACAACGTCCGGCTGGCGCTGCGCGAGATCAACAGCGCGGGAGTTCCGGTCGGGATCGTCACCATCGGGCGCAAGGGCCGCGACCTGATGCGCCGCCTCCGCAAGGAGCTGATCGCCGACCAGAGCATGCTCGGCGACCGTCCCACCATGGGCGACGTCCTCCCCGCGGTGCGCGTGGCCGTCGACGCCTATGTGGACGGCGAGGCCGACCAGGTCGACCTGGTCTTCGCCCGCTTCGTCAGCACCGGGCGGCAGGTGGCGACGCTGACCCGCCTGATTCCCGTGGAGCCTCCCGAGGACGCTCCCAAGATCCCCGCCGACTTCCTCTACGAGCCCGAGCCCAAGGACGTGCTCGACGCCCTGCTGCCCCGGTACGTCGAGGGCCAGGTCTACCGGGCGGTGCTGGAGAACGCCGCCAGCGAGCAGGCGGCGCGGATGCAGGCGATGCGCAACGCCAGCGACAACGCCGAGGATCTGATCGGCGACCTCACCCTCACCGCCAACAAGGTCCGGCAGAGCACCATCACCACCGAGCTCATGGAGATCGTCAGCGGCGCGGCCGCTCTCGAGGGCTGAGGCCCCCAAGTTCAGGAGTCCAATCACCACATGGCAATCGGGATCCCGGTCGATTCACAGGAGAAGACCAACGCTCAGCTGGGGCGGGTGGCGCAGGTCATCGGCCCCGTCGTCGACGTCGAGTTCAAGGGCGACCGCGTCCCCGACATCCTCACCGCCCTCGAGGTCGTCCGCGAGGGCAGCCGGCTGGTCCTCGAGGTGCAGCAGAACCTCGGCAACGGCATGCTGCGCACCATCGCGATGGACTCCACCGAGGGGCTGCAGCGCGGCGTCCAGGTCCGCGACACCGGCTCCCCGATCCGCGTCCCCGTGGGCAAGGAGACCCTGGGGCGGATGTTCAACGTCATCGGCGAGCCGATCGACGGCAAGGCCCAGGTCGAGCCCACCGCGTGGTGGCCGATCCACCGGCGCCCACCGTCGGTCGCCGAGCAGGAGACCGGCACCCAGATCCTCGAGACCGGCATCAAGGTCATCGACCTGGTCTGCACCTTCTCCAAGGGCTCGAAGATCGGCCTCTTCGGCGGCGCAGGGGTCGGCAAGACGGTCATCGTCCAGGAGATGATCCGCAACATCGCCAAGGAGCACGCCGGATACTCGGTGTTCGCCGGCGTCGGCGAGCGCACCCGTGAGGGCCGCGACCTCTACGGCGAGATGGAGGACTCGGGCGTCCTCGCCCAGACCGCGCTGGTCTTCGGCCAGATGAACGAGCCGCCGGGAGCGCGCGCCCGGGTGGGCCTGACCGGTCTGACCCTCGCCGAGTACTTCCGCGATGAGCTCGGGGCCGACACCCTGCTCTTCATCGACAACATCTTCCGCTACACCCTGGCCGGTGCCGAGGTGTCCGCGCTGCTCGGCCGCATGCCCAGCGCGGTCGGCTACCAGCCCACCCTGGGCACCGAGATGGGCGACCTCCAGGAGCGCATCACCTCGACGCACAAGGGGTCGATCACCTCGGTGCAGGCGGTGTACGTGCCCGCGGATGACTTCACCGACCCCGCGGTGGCCACCACCTTCGCCCACCTCGGCGCCACCGTGTCGCTGAGCCGTTCGATCTCCGAGCTCGGCATCTACCCGGCGGTCGACCCGCTCGACTCCTTCAGCCGCGTGCTCGAGCCGCGGATCGTCGGCGAGGAGCACTACCGCGTCGCGCAGGGGGTGAAGCGGATCCTGCAGCAGTACAAGGAGCTGCAGGACATCATCGCCATCCTCGGACAGGAGGAGCTCTCGGAGGACCAGAAGCTGACCGTGGCCCGGGCGCGGCGCATCCAGAACTTCCTCTCCCAGCCGTTCTTCGTCGCCGAGGTCTTCACCGGCCGCCCCGGCCAGTACGTGAAGCTCGAGGACACCGTGCGCGGCTTCGCCGAGATCCTCGACGGAAAGCACGACGACCTTCCCGAGCAGGCCTTCTACATGGTCGGCAGCATCGACGAGGCCGTCGAGAAGGCGAAGGGCATGGCCGGCGAGGACGAGCGGAAGGACGCCGCCGACAAGGCCGACAAGGCCGACGCGAAGAAGGACACCAAGGGCTGATGGCCAAGCTGCAGGTGGAGCTGGTCACCGCCGAGGGGCGGCTGCTCAGCCGGGAGGCCGACTTCGTCGTCGCCCCCGGCGTCGAGGGCGAGCTCGGCGTGCTCCCCAGGCACATCCCCCTGCTCACCCCGCTGCGCCCCGGCGAGGTGATGGTGCGCAACGACGGCGACGAGGAGTTCCTCTTCGTCGCCGGCGGCTTCCTGGAGGTGCTGCCCGACAGGGTGGTGATCCTCGCCGATGCCGCCGAGCGCGCCGAGGACATCGACGAGGCCCGGGCCGAGGAGGCGCGGAGGCGGGCGCAGCAGCTGCTCGAGGAGCAGCCCGAGGGTATCGACACCGGCGCCACGGCCCTCGCCCTCGAGCGGGCGGTGATGCGGCTGCGGGTCGCCGAGCTGCGCCGGCGTCACCGGCGCGAGCCGCCGCCCACGGTGCACGTGGAGTAGCGGGGCCTCAATCGGCGCGGCTCGCTCCGGCGCCGACCCCGTCACTCCCCGCCGGGCTGCGGCGGCGCTCCACCCTCCCCGCGAGCTCGGCCGCGCCGGTGGCGCGGAGGAAGTCGATGCAGGCCTGCCGGGTGAAGCGCAGGTGCTGCCCGGGGGTTCGCCAGGCGCTCAGCTGGCCGGCGGCCACGGCGCGGCGCAGCGTCGACCGCGAGAGTCCGCAGAGCTTGGCCGCCTCCCCGGTGGTGATGGCGTCCTCGAGGCCTCCCGGCATCTCCTTCCTCCCGCAGCCTGACGGTCTGGACGCGGACGCGCCCGATGGCCGGGCGACGTCCCCAGGCCGTCAGCTCCCTCGTCGCCGACAGCCTTCCCCCGTGAGGGGGCGATGAGCCGCGCGTGAAGCCCGGAGCCTGACAGCTGGGGGCGGCGCCGTCGATGCAGGCAGCGCACACATAGGTGCCTGACGCACCCACCGCGGCGAGCGCCACGTCCGCGTCAGGGGCGCGTGACGGAGCGGCCACGGCACGGGAGGCCCGTCCACGGCCCCATAGACTCCGGCACCCCCCCCGGAGACCGGGCTCACGGCCATCTGTTCGCCGGGTGAAACATGTCACCCCGGTTCTCCGTTGTACCCCCAGGCCCGAGCGCCGGCCGCCGTCCGCTGAAGCAGCGAACGGGTCAGGCCCGTCAGAACATACCAACGCTCCACTCGGATATTCTGATACCGCATGGAACTTCTGCGCATCGCCGGCGGGCGGCCCCTCGAGGGCACGGTCCCCACGTCGGGCAGCAAGAACGCCACCCTTCCGGTGATGGCGGCCGCGCTGCTCACCGATGAGCTCGTCGAGCTGGTCAACGTCCCCGACATCGAGGACATCGAGACCATGGGCGCGATGCTCCGCCACCTCGGCGTCGAGGTGGAGCGCCCCGCTCCCGGGCACTGGCGCCTGCGCGCCGGTTCCGTGACCGGCTCCACGGTCGCCGCCAACCTCAGCCGCCGGCTCCGCGGCTCCTTCCTGCTCCTCGGCGCCCTGGTGGCGCGCACCGGCGAGGCGGTCATCGCCCGTCCCGGCGGCGACGACATCGGCATGCGCCGGGTCGAGCAGCACCTCGAGGGGCTGCGCGCCATGGGCGCGGCGGTCTCCGAGGACGGCGACACCTACATCGCCCGGGCGAAGCGGCTGCACGGCGCCCGCATCGACCTCGACATGCCCACGGTGACCGGCACCGAGAACCTCATGATGGCCGCGTCGCTCGCCGAGGGCATCACCGTCATCAGCAACGCCGCCCGCGAGCCCCACGTCGTCGACCTGGCCCGCTGCCTGGTCGGCATGGGCGCCCGGATCAGCGGCGCGGGCACCGAGCTCATCGTCATCGAGGGCCAGGGCGGCCTCCTCCACGGCACCCGCCACAGCGTCACCACCGACTACATCGAGGCGGGGACCTACATGGTCGCCGCCGCGGCCACCGGCGGTGACGTCGCCGTGGAGCGGATGCGGCCCAGCGACGTGCGCTGGCTGATCAACAAGCTGCGCGCCGCCGGATGCGAGGTGGTCGAGGGCTCGAGCCACGTGCGCGTGCGCCGCCAGGGGCCGCTGCTCCCGGTCGACGTCACCACCTGGCCGCACCCCGGCTTCGCCACCGACCTGCAGTCGCAGTTCGTCGCGCTCATGACCCAGGCGGAGGGGATGAGCATCGTCAGCGAGGCGGTGTTCGAGAACCGGTTCCGCCACGTCGCCGAGCTGCGCAAGCTGGGAGCCCGGGTCGTCGTCGACGGCCGCAGCGCCGTGGTCACCGGGCCCGCCTCGCTCCGCGGGGGCTGCGTGAGGGTGCCGGACATCCGCAGCGGCGCCGCGCTGGTGATCGCCGGCCTCTGCGCCGAGGGGATCACCGAGCTCGACGCCGTCTACCACCTCGACCGCGGCTACGAGCGCCTCGAGGACAAGCTCCAGGCCCTGGGCGCCGACGTCCGGCGCGTCGCCGTCGGCCCGGTTGGCCTCGAGGTCCGCGACCTCAGCGGCTGCATCGGGGACTGATCGCTCGGGCTGGCTCCGTCGTAAAAGTCGCCAGACCGGACGCGGGGTGACACGGGACACCACGCCGGATGCTTCAAACAGTCCTCGCTCGCCTTCGGGCTTCGCCCTGCGGCGTGCTGCGGAACTCGCTCCGTCATGGTGTCCCGCATCCCCCCGCTGGGGGGAGCGACACGCCGTCGATCCCGCTCGGGAGAGCTGAGAACGTCATCCACCCGGCCGAGCACTGAGATCGCTCTCGGCCCACTGCGAGCTGCGATCTGCGGCTGACGGGAGGGGCGGACGGCACGCGCGGGTGGAGGCGAAAGCTGAGGGCCGCCCCCCACAGCCCAAGGACGAAACCGTCCGTCCACGTGGCGGCCGATGAGTCGGGGCGCGGCGGACGGCCGAAGGCCTCCGCGCCCCGACCAAGAGCCGGAACCCGCGCGTGCCGGCCGGCCCGTCGCTCAAGGACGCACGGACGCGAGCGAGGCACACCCGCGCGTGCCGGCCACCCCGCCGTTCAAGGACGCGCGGACACAAGCGAGTACATTCCTCTCGATGCTCGGAAAGAAGGTCGGCATCGACCTGGGGACGACCGCGGTGCGCCTGCACCTCAAGGGCGAGGGCGTCACCTTCGACGAGCCCGCGATGGTCGCCACCGCGGTCGGGGACGATCGGGTGCTCGCCTACGGCACCGCGGCGCTGGGCACGGTGGGCCGCACCGGAGCGCGGCTGCGCAGCCCGCTCCGCGAGGGCGCGGTGGCCGACACCGTGGCCCTGGACGCGCTGCTCAACCATCTCATCACCCGCGCGGTGGGCCGGCAGCGGATCTTCCGCCCCGACGTGATGGTGGCGGTGGTGCCGGGGATGAGCGGGGACGACCGCCGCACCGTCATGGAGATCGCCGCCCGGGCGGGGGCGCGCACCGTGTACCTCATCGAGTCGCCGCTGGCCGCCGCCATCGGCGCCGGGCTGTCGGTGAGCAGCCGCATCGGACACCTGGTCGCCGACGTGGGTGGCGGCACCACCGACATCGCCGTGGTGGCCCTCGACGGCATCGTCTCGCGGCTCTCCGTGCCCGGCGGCGGACAGGCGCTCACCCGCGCCATCGCGGACCACCTCAGCGTGCTGCACGGCGTGGCCGTCGACCTCGGCGCCGCCGAGGAGGCGAAGCGGGAGATCGGCTCGGCGACCTCGCTGGTCGAGGAGCGCACCCTGCGGCTGGTGGTCGCGGGCCCCGCCGGCCCCGGCGAGATCGTGGTGTCGTCGACCGAGGTGAAGGAGGCGATGGTGGCCCCGCTCGGACGGCTGGTGGCGGCGGTGAACGAGGTGCTCGACGACTGCCCGGAGCCGCTCGTCACCGACATCCGCACCCGCACCGGCCTGGTGCTCACCGGCGGCGGCGCCCGGCTGCGCGGCCTCGACCGCCACCTCGCCGCCGCCACCGGCCTGCGGGTCGAGGTCGCCGCCGACCCCCAGGGCTGCGTCGCCCGCGGCGCCGGCACCGCCCTGGAGAGCCTCGACCTGGTCCGCCGGAACTTCCTGTACTTGAGATAATCTCGCTCGCGTCCCGCGTCCTTGAGCGACGGGCCGGGGTGTGCCTCGCTCGCGTCCGTGCGTCCCTGAACGACGGGCCGGCCGGCACGCGCGGGTTCCGGCTCTTGGTCGGGGCGCGGAGGCCTTCGGCCGTCCGCCGCGCCCCGACTCATCGGCCGCCTCGTGGCCGGCGGTTTCGTCCTTGGGCTGTGCGGGGCGGCCTTCAGCTTTCGCCTCCACCCGCGCGTGCCGTCCGCCCCTCCCGTCAGCCGCGGATCGCAGCTCGCAGTGAACCGAGAGCGCTCTCAGTACCCGGCCGGGTGGATGACGTTCTCAGCCACCCCGAGCCGGGATCGACGGCGTGTCGCTCTCCCGCAGCGGGGGGATGCGGGACACCATGACGGAGCGAGTTCCGCAGCACGCCGCAGGGCGAAGCCCGAAGGCGAGCGAGGACTGTTTGAAGCATCCGGCGTGGTGTCCCGCGTCACCCCGCGTCCGGGCTTGCGACTAGAGGCGGGAGCCAGCCTGAGCGACCACACCTTCGATCCCGGCGAGGACGTCGTCGACGCGGATGCGGCGCATCAGGCGCCCCGGGTCGCGGCCCGAGGTCGGCTCGGGGAGGCCCTGCACGACCCGGCTGCCGGGGCCGTAGGGGCCGCGGGCGGCGCCGTCGGTGGGGCCGTAGAGGCCGATCGCCGGGGTGCCCACCGCGGCGGCGAGGTGGAGGAGGGGCGACTCGCCGCTGATCAGCAGGTCGCAGCGCTCGATCACCGCCGCCGCCTCGTCGAGGGCGAGGCCGGCGCAGAGGTCGAGGACCGGGGCCTCGACGTCGTCGAGCATGCGGTCGGCGGCGTCGCGGTCGGCCTCGGTGCCGAGCACCACCATGCCGGCGCCGTGGCGGGCGCCGAGCTGGTTGGCGAGGTGGGCGAAGCGCTCCGGGTCCCAGGCGAGCGCCCAGGCGGGGGTGCCGGGGATGGGGTCGGCGAAGCCGGCGCCGGGGGCCACGGCGATGAGCAGGCGGCCGTCCTCGAAGCCGCTGCCGATCAGCCGCTCCTGGGCGCGCGCGCGCGCCGCCTCGCCGGGATCGTACTCGGGGCGGTGGAGGCGCTCCTCCACACCCAGGGTGCCGGCGAGGCGGAGGAAGGCCTCGACGCGGTTCTCGTGCGCCGCCGCGGGCACCCGGGCGGTGAGCAGCGCGGTGCCGGGGCCGCCGTCCAGGCCGGCGCGCCGGGCGATCCCGGAGGCGTAGGCGAGGGTGCGGTCGCGCAGCCGCGCGCTGCAGAGCAGCACCGCCTCGAGCCGGCGGGTGCGGAGCGCCAGCAGCGCGGCGAGCCACTGGTCGGGGCGCGGGGGCCCCGGGCCCAGCGCCGGCAGGGTGACCACCTCGTCGAGGCCGGGCAGCCCGCCCGCCACCCTCGTCACCGACGGCGGCGCCATCAGCACAATGGTCGAGGCGGGGTCGGCCACCCGCAGCGTCCCCAGCAGCGGCGCCGCCTGCAGGGTCTCGACCAGCCCCCCCGCGACCACGACCGCGATCCTCACCGCCGCACGGTAGCGCACCCGGACGGCCTCGCAGGCGACCCCTCCGGTGTCAACCCGTTCTGTCGGTCAGGAGACGCCGGCGTCGGGCCGCCGCGACCGAGCATCCATATACTCGTCGGCACACGCCATGTACAGCGCTCTTGCCGGTCGCGACCTGCTCAGCATCACCGACCTCAGCCGCGCCGACATCGACGCGGTGCTCGAGGCCGGCGCGCGCGCCAAGGGCGGCGGGCACCTGGGCAGGCCGCTCGAGGGCCGCAGCGTGGCAATGATCTTCCAGCGTCCCAGCAACCGCACCCGGCTGAGCTTCGAGGTCGCCATCCACCGGCTCGGTGGCCATCCCATCCCGCTCTTCGCCCAGGAGATCCAGATGGGCGAGCGCGAGTCGGTCACCGATGTCAGCCGCATCCTCGACCGCTACCTCGACGGCATCGTCGCCCGTCTCACCTCGCACCGCGACCTGGTGCGCATGGCCGCCAACGCCCATGCGCCGGTGGTGAACGCCATGACCGACCGCGAGCATCCCTGCCAGGTGCTCGCCGACCTTCTGACCGTGCAGGAGGTCACCGGCGAGCTGGACGGCGTGTCCGTCGCCTACGTTGGCGACGGCAACAACGTCTGCACCTCGTGGATCTACGCCGCCGCCCTCTGCGGCATCGACCTCCGTATGGTCTGCCCTCCCGGCTACGAGCCGCCGCCCGCGGTGCTGGAGGCCGCCGCGGTGCTGCGCGGCGGCGAGGCCGGCTTCCTGCTCTCCCACGACCCCGGGCCGGTGCTCGACGGCGCCGCGATCGTCTACACCGACGTCTGGGCGAGCATGGGCCAGGAGGCCGAGCAGCAGCGCCGCCGCGAGGACTTCGCCCATCTCCAGGTCAACGACGCCCTGGTGGCGCGCGCCGCGCCGGGGGCGCGGGTCATGCACTGCCTGCCCGCCCACCGCGGCGAGGAGATCACCGACTCGGTGCTCGACGGCCCCCGGTCGATCGTCTTCGACCAGGCCGAGAACCGGCTGTGGGTGCAGCAGGCGCTGCTGGCGCTGCTGTTCGCCGGGGTGGCTCCGTGAGCAACGCCCTCGACACCCTCCGGATCTTCCTCAGCAACGTGGGCTGGCGCGACGTCATCGACGTGATGATCGTCGCCGTCATCCTCTACCAGCTGCTCAAGCTGGTGCGCGGCACCCAGGCGGCGCAGCTTCTGGTCGGCCTGGTGGTGCTGCTGGTCGTCGACCTCATCGCCACCGCGCTCAACCTGCGCCTGCTCAAGTACGTGTTCGCCAGCGGCGGCCAGGCCATCCTCATCGCCGCGGTGGTGCTCTTCCAACCCGAGCTGCGACGCGCCCTCGACCAGGTGGGCCGGCTCGCCCCGGTGCGCGCCATCCTGCCCCACCCGGGCGGCGCCGGCATCACCCGGCTGGTGGACGAGGTGATCCGTGCCGCCGGCTCGCTGAGCGAGCGGCGCACCGGCGCGCTGATCGTGTTCGAGCGCGGCACCGGCCTCGAGAACGTCGCCGCCACCGGGGTGCGCATCAACGGCGAGACCACCGCGGAGATGCTGGCCACCGTCTTCTTCCCCAACTCGCCGCTCCACGACGGCGCGGTCATCATCCGCGAGGAGCGGATCGTGGCGGCGGGTTGCGTCCTGCCCCTTGCCGATACCATCCCGGGGGTGGGTCGCATGGGCACCCGCCACCGCGCCGCGCTGGGCCTCACCCTGCAGAGCGACGCGGTGGTCCTGATCGTGAGCGAGGAGACCGGGCTGATCAGCGTCGCCCACGAGGCCAAGGTGTACCGCGGCCTCGACCAGGTCAAGCTGCGCGACATGCTCGTCACCCTGCTCGGCGGCGTGCCCGGCTCGAGCCGGATGCCGATCCCGCGTCCCTTCCTCCGCAGCTCCGGGGTGAGGGCGACGCGGCGATGAGGTCGATCCTCGACCTCCCGGTGCTGCGCGACCGGGAGCCGCCGCCCTGGCTGGCGCGCAACCTGCGGGTGAAGCTGCTCGCCATGCTGCTGGCGCTGGCGTCGTGGGTGGTGGTCGTCTACGCCGCCAACCCGCCGGACTCGCGGCAGATCCTGGTCCACGTCCAGCAGGACGCGCAGCAGCTGCCCGGCCGCTACGTGCTCGCCCACCCGATTCCGGACATCACGGTGCGCATCAACGGCACCCGCGAGCACGTCGACGCCTTCCAGGCCTCGAGCATCCGGGCCACCCCGAGCTTCGACGCCATCCGCCGGTCGGGGGTGCAGCAGCTTCCCCTGACCGTGGTGGACACCGATCCCAACGTCGACCTCAGCGACGTGCCCGGCTCGGTGTCCACCGACGTCGACCTGCTCGGCACCACCACCGTGCCGGTGGTGGTGCGCACCAGCAAGACCCAGGTGGGCTACCAGATCTCCTCGGCGACCGCGACCCCGGACCACGTCCGGCTGACCGGTCCCCAGCGCGAGCTCAGCTTCGCCCAGGCGGTGGTGGACTTCAACTTCGGGAACCGGACCAGCAACCTGACCCAGGACGGTGTTCCGGTCATCGCCGTCGACCCGCGCAGCGGGACCCGGCCGCTGAGCGACGTCACCGTGAACGAGGGGACGGTGCGGGTCACGGTGGTCATCAAGCCCGTCGACGGCTCGATCATCTCCCTCGTCATCCCCCAGTTCACCGGAACGGTGGCGCCGGGTCACATGGTCAGCGCGTTGACCGTGGATCCCCAGACGGTGACCCTCTCCGGCCCCGAGAACCTGCTCAACGGCGCGGACCACGTCACCACCGCGCCGATCCCGCTGACCGGCCTCACCTCCGACCGCATCTTCACCGTCCAGCTCCAGCCGCAGACCGGCCTCAAGGCGGACGTCGTCACGGTCAACGTCCACGTCTTCGTCACCGCGCTGCCGGAGGCGGTGATCACGCCCACCCCGGCCAGCCCGGCGCCGTCGGTCACTCCACGGTCGACGAGCACGAGCACGCCGGCCCCGGCCTGCACGCAGGCGCCGCTGGGAACCCCCTGCCCGAGCCCCCGCCCAACGTAACCTCGTCTCAGCCGCCCCCGTTCGCGCTGGTGCGTCATGTGCGGAATCATCGGCTACACCGGACCGCGTCCCGCTGTCGAGGTGCTCGTCGAGAGCCTTCGCCGGCTGGAGTACCGCGGCTACGACTCCGCGGGCATCGCCGTGCTGGATCCCGACCGTCCCCACTCCACGGTGGTCAAGAGCGAGCGCAAGGTCGAGGCCCTGGCCCGCCGGCTCGCCCAGAACGGTGAGAACGGCCAGATCGCCGGGCGGGTCGGCATCGGCCACACCCGCTGGGCCACGCACGGGCGTCCCACCGAGGTGAACGCCCATCCCCACCGCGACTGCACGGGGGGGATCCACCTCATCCACAACGGCATCATCGAGAACTTCCGCGAGCTGCGCGCCGAGCTGGTGGCGCGGGGCCACGAGTTCCTCAGCGACACCGACACCGAGGTGGTGCCGCATCTCATCGAGGAGTTCTACCGCGGCGACCTCGCCGCCGCCGTGCGCACCGCACTGCGGCGGGTCCAGGGTGCGTACGCGCTGGTGGTCTTCTCCGCCGACGAGCCCGACCTGATCGTGGGGGCCCGGCTCAACGCCCCGCTCGTGGTGGGGCTGGGCGCCGGCGAGACCTTCATCAGCAGCGACATCACCGCGCTGATCCCCTACACCAAGCGCATCCTGCTGCTCGGCGAGGGCGAGGTGGTCACCGCCCGTCCCGGCGGCGTGGAGGTGACCAGCCTCGACGGCACCCCGGTCGAGCAGCGGGTGATCACCGTCGACTGGGACGCCGAGCAGGCGCAGAAGGGCGGCTACCCGCACTTCATGCTCAAGGAGATCCACGAGCAGCCCGCTGCGCTGCGGGCGGCGCTGCGCGACCGGGTCAGCGAGACCGGCCTGGTCACCCTCCCGGAGCTGGGGATCCGCGAGGAGCGGCTCGCCGCCTTCCAGGCGGTCACCGTGGTCGCCTGCGGCACCGCCTGGATCGCGGGCATGGTCACCAAGTACGCGATCGAGCGCCTCGCCCGCCTCCGCTGCGACGTCGAGCCCGCCAGCGAGTTCCGCTATCGCGACCCGCTGGTCGACGAGCGGACCCTGGTGGTCGCGATCAGCCAGTCGGGCGAGACCGCCGACACCCTGGCGGCGGTGCGCGAGGCGCAGCGCCGCGGCTCCACCGTGGTGGCGATCACCAACGTGGTGGGCAGCGCCCTGGCGCTCGAGGCCGACGGGGTGATCCACATGCAGGCGGGGCCGGAGATCGGGGTGGCCGCCACCAAGACCTTCGTCGCCCAGATGGCGTGCGGCATCCTCCTGGCCCTCCACCTCGGCGACAGCCGCGGCACCCTCGACGTCGACACCCACCGCCGCCTCGCCGAGGAGCTGCTGGGGATGCCCGACCTGCTCGCCCGGACGCTGGCGGTCGAGCCGCAGATCGTCCACATGGCCGGGAAGTACGCCCACGCCCGCAACGCCATGTACATCGGCCGCGGCATCAACTTCCCGGTGGCGCTGGAGGGGGCGCTGAAGCTCAAGGAGGTCTCCTACGTCCACGCCGAGGGCTACGCGGCGGGCGAGCTGAAGCACGGTCCCATCGCCCTGCTCGACCCGGAGGTGCCGGTGGTGGCGATCGCCACCCGGGCGCGGACCCTGGCCAAGACGGTGAGCAACATCGAGGAGGTGCGCACCCGCGAGGCGCCGGTGATCGCCCTGGTCACCGAGGGCGAGAACCCCTTCGACGGCGACCTCGCCCGCGACATCATCGAGGTGCCCGCCTGCGAGGAGCTGCTCTCCCCGCTGGTCAACGTGCTCCCCCTGCAGCTGCTCGCGTACCACATCGCGGTGCTGCGCGGCTGCGACGTCGACCAGCCGCGCAACCTGGCCAAGTCGGTCACCGTGGAGTAGTGGGGGCCGCCGGAGTGCTCGTCCCCGCCACGCCACCCCCGGTCGGCATCGACGTCGCCTCGGTGGCCCGCCTCCGCGCCGCGGTCGAGCGCAACCCCCGCCTCGCCCGGCGCGCCTACACTGCGGCCGAGATCCGCGACTGCGAGCGCTCCCCGCGCCGCTGGGCCTCGCGCTGGGCGGCGAAGGAGGCGGTGCGCAAGCTCGCCGGCTCCGGGGGGTTGGGACGGGGCCGCTCGCCGCTCCCCGCCTTCCGCGACGTCGAGGTCGCCTACGACGACGGCGGCGCGCCCTGCATCCGGCTCCTCCAGGGTCCGCCCCCGACGGTGTCGATCAGCCACGAGGGCGACCTGGTGGTGGCCGTCGCCGTGGGCGCCCCCGGTTGCCCCGACCCTCTCGACCAGCCACCCTCGCTGCCCCCGCCGCAGGGGCTGGTGCTGCCGCCGCGGTCGCCCGACGCCCACAAGGGCGACTTCGGCACCGTGGCGGTGCTCGCCGGCGCCCACGGCTTCAGCGGCGCCGCCTACCTGGCGGGGATGGGCGCGGCCCGCGGCGGCGCCGGCCGCATCCGCCTCTGCGTGCCCCAGAGCCTCCTCCCCATCGTGGCGGTGAAGTGCACCGAGGTGATGGCCCACGGGCTGCCCGACGGCGGCGCCGGCACGGTGGGGGAGGACTCGGTGGCGGCGCTGGAGCGCGACCACCTGCCCGCCGTCGACGTGCTGGTCGCCGGCTGCGGCCTGGGCCAGGCGCCGCGCACCGTCACCGCGGTGGCGGCGCTGCTGGAGCGGCTGCCCTGCCCCACCGTGGTCGACGCCGACGGGCTCAACATCGCGGCGCTGCGGGGGGTCGACTGGCGCCGCTCCGGGCAGCCGCTGGTGCTCACCCCCCATCCCGCCGAGATGGGCCGGCTGCTCGGCACCTCGGCGCGCGAGGTCCAGGCCGACCGGGTGGGCGTGGCCACGCGGTACGCCACCGAGCACGGCGTCGTGGTGGTGCTCAAGGGCGCGAACACGGTGATCGCCGGGCCCGACGGGCGCCTCGCCGTCGACGGCCACCGGGTCGTCGCCCTCGCCAGCGGCGGCACCGGGGACGTGCTCGCCGGGCTGATCGGGGCGATGCTCGCCGGCGGGCTGTCGCCCTTCGACGCCGCTCTCGCCGGGGTCACCGTCCACGCCGAGGCCGGGGCCGCGGTCGAGGCCACCCGGGGCCGGGCGGGGGCGCTCGCCGGCGACGTCGTCGAGGCCCTGCCCGCCGCCCA
>JAQBPI010000124.1 GCA_028287605.1 Chloroflexota bacterium | reverse complement strand
CGCCCGCGCCCAGGGCCGGCTGCGCTCGCGGTCGCTGGTCATCGGCGCCCACGAGGACCCCCACGAGGCGCTGTTCGAGCGCGGCCTCACCGACGGGCTGCCGGTGGTGCCGCCCACCCCGGAGCGGGTGGTCGCGATGCTCGAGGGCACCCACCGCGGGTCCCAGGAGGTGGTCGGGGTGGTGCCCCCCTACGGCGGCACCGCCACCGTCGAGAAGGTGGCGGTCAACGCGGTGATGGCCGGCTGCCGGCCCGAGCACCTGCCCTTCGTGCTCGCCGCCGTCGAGGCCGCCTGCGAGGAGCGCTTCAGCATGCACGGGCTGCTCGCCACCACCCACCCGGCGGGTCCGCTGGTGGTCGCCAGCGGGCCGCTCACCGAGCGGGTGGGGATGAACGCCCGGGGCAACTGCCTGGGGCAGGGCAGCCGGGCCAACCTCGCCATCGGGCGCAGCCTCCAGCTGGTGGTGCGCAACCTCGGCGGCGGGCGCCCCCAGATCGAGGACCGCTCCGCCCACGGCCAGCCCGGCAAGGTGGGCGCCTGCTTCGCCGAGCTGCAGGAGGGCTCGCCGTGGGAGCCGCTCTCCGCCGAGCGCGGCTTCGACGCCGACGAGACCACGGTGACCCTCTACGCCGCCGAGGCGCCCCGGCTGATCCTCGACCAGCTCGCCCGCGACCCCGAGGGGCTCTGCGCCAGCCTCGCCCTCGGCCTGCGGTCGGTCGCCCATCCGAAGCAGCTGCTCATCTGGGACGCGCTGCTGGTGATCGGACCCGAGCACGGGCGCATCCTCCGCGAGGCGGGCTGGGACCGCGCCCGCACCCGCGAGGAGCTGATGTGCTGCACGACCTCCCGGGTCGGCGACGTGCTCCGCGGCGCCGGCGGCTCGCCGGAGGGGCTCGACCCCGCGGTCTTCGGCGGCAACCCCGACGGCACCGTCCCCAAGTTCGCCGGACCGGAGCGCATCGGGCTGGTCCACGCCGGCGGCAGCGCCGGCCTCTTCAGCATGGTGTACGGCATGTGGGCGTCGGGCGAGATCGGCTCGACCCCGGTGACGAGGAGCGTGGAGCCATGGACCTGACCCACGGCGGCGGTCTCGAGCTGCTCGACCCCACCGCCGAGCGCGAGAGCGGCGACCGTCCGCTGGCGGCGCCCATCGACGGCGCCGCCGGGCTGCGCATCGCCCTGCTCGACATCCGCAAGCCGCGCGGCGACGTCTTCCTCGACGAGCTCGAGCGGCTGCTGAGCGACCGCGGCTTCATCGTCGAGCGCACCGCCAAGCCGACCTTCACCCGGCCCGCGCCCGCCGACCTCCGCCGCGAGATCGCCGAGCGCTGCGACGCCCTGGTCGAAGCCCTCGCCGATTGAGGCTCGTGCGTGTCGTGCGGTCTGCACGACGTGGTCTCCTTCGAGGGGCTGGGCCGCCCCGCGGTGCTGGTCGCCTCCAGCGTCTTCCGCGACGTCGCCGCCGCCGAGGCGCGGAACCTCGGCCAGCCGGCGATCCGCCGGGTCTTCGTCCCCCACCCCGTCCAGGACCGCACCGACGACGAGATGCGGGAGATGGCCGCCGCGGTCGCCGGCGAGGTGCTGGCGGCGTTGACGAGCTAGCCGGTATTCGCCAGATGTGGCGGCAAGACCGGACATTCGAGATCGACCTGTCCCGTTGATACCGGCGCTGTCAGCCTCGTGTCCGGTCTTGTGACCCTGGTCCCTGGCAGGCTGAGCCGTGCCTCCGAGCGGAGGCGGAGGGCGGCCCGGGCCAAGCCGGGCCGCCCCCCTGGACGCACACGGACAGGGAGATGGCAGTGGGATGGATTCCCGACCGCCGCACCGCCGACGGCACCGACACCTCGGGGACGGCCGCCACCCCCGACGCGCCGGAGGTGGCGCGCACCGGCGTGGGGCAGAGCGCCATGGCGGCGGCCCGGCTCCAGCTGCGGCGGATGGTGGACGAGCGGAGGGACATGGTCAGGTCGACCCCTCGGCGCGGCCGGCGGCCGGCGTGATGGCCGACGACCACTGGACGGTCCACCGCTGGTGGGTGCCGGCGGAGCTCGAGGGCGCCTTCGTCCGGATGTGGCGCGCCCTGGCGGAGATGCTGGTGGCCGAGGGCCTGATGGACAACGTCAGCCTCCTCGCCGACGCGGACGACAATCGGGCCCGCTGGACGGTGCTGCGATGGTCCTCCCAGACCGCGTGGAAGGCATGGCGAGCCGACCAGCAGCACCGGTCGATCGAGGATGCGATGGCGGCGCTGTGCGAGCGCACCCAGGTCCATCACATCACCACCGTTCTCACGGTGGGGCGCCGCTGACCCCTCGAGGCCCCGGTGAACCCTGATCAGCTCACCACGACGGCCATGTTCCCGTAGCTGGCGAAGAAGGCCTCGAAGCGGCTCATCGGGAAGGTGCGGCGCACCCCCTGGCGGACGTCGGCGACGGTCACGGTGCCGGCGAGAGCGTCGACCCCCACCACGGTGACGGCGTGCTCTCCGACCGCATAGGGCACGGTGCGGCCGTCCCACGCGGTCCACTGGCGCCTCGCCACCGGGCCGAAGGTGGCGTCCGTCCAGATCACCGCCGGGTGGCCCAGGGCGACCTGGTCGTAGATGGTCCACGGGTCCCACCCCTCGCGGCCCTCGGCGTTGCGGCCCGCGGCCCGGGCGGCGGCGGCCACCGGCGGCGCGTAGACGCCGTAGCCGGTGTGCAGCGGCTCGGAGCCGTCGATCCTGCCCACGAAGGTGGCGTAGGGGTCGCCCCACCGGGCCACCGCCCCGCCGGGGCCGAGCTCGGGCGGGCGCTCGTCGGTGCCGATGGTGGCGATGATCCAGTCCTGGCTGACCGAGGTCCCCACCGCGGCCAGCGCCACCTGGAGGGCGGCCGCCTCGCAGTCGAGCGACCGGGTCTGGCGGAAGGTGGGCACGCCCATGGTGTAGCGGTCGATGTGCAGACGCAGCGCCTGGGCGGCCTCGGCGCTGACCGGCTGGGGGCCGCCGTCGGGATCGTTCGCGTCGAACAGCACCACGTCGCGGACGATGTCCCACGCCCCCCAGTCGGCGTAGCCGCCCCAGGAGGCGGCCACCGCGGCGCCGAGACCGCCGGCCACACCCCAGCGCTCCACGGTGTAGAGGCTGTCGCCGGCGCGGTGGAGCTGCAGGTAGAGGTCGCGCCCCGCGTAGTAGGCGGGCGGGGGCGGGGGCGCGGCGGCGCCGAAGGCGTGGACGCCGCCGAAGGCGTCGAGCACCCAGCCGCCGTCGGGCCGCCCCCGCCGGTCGAGGTGGAGGGCGAGCCCGCGGGCCACGTCCCACCCCGGCCAGGACACCCCGGTGTCGAGGGGCGGCGCGCCCCCCCAGGGGTGGACGCCGCCGAAGCCGTCGAGGACGTACCCCTGGCGGCCGTCGGGCTCGCCGGCGGCGTCGGCGGAGGCCACCACCAGCGCCCGGGTGATGTCCCATCCCGGCCAGGTCACCGGCGGGGCCACCGGCGCCGCCGCGCCGAAGGCGTGGATGCCACCCTCGCCGTCGAGCACCCAGCCGCCGGCGCCGTCGCCGCGCACCACCAGCGAGCGGGCGGGCTCGCGCCCGGGCCAGTAGGGCGCCCCGGCGGTGTCCAGGACGAGACCGCCGGCCACACCCCAGCGCTCCACGGTGTA
>JAQBPI010000095.1 GCA_028287605.1 Chloroflexota bacterium | reverse complement strand
GGCGGCGACGGCTGGGCGGCGCTGCGCGACGGCGTCGCCGACCGCGTGCTCGCCCGGCTCGAGGAGCACGCGCCGGGGCTGCGGTCACGGGTGCTGGGCATGGCGGTGCGGTCCCCCGCCGACCTGGAGTCGGAGAACCCCAACCTGGTCGGGGGCGACGTCGCCGGCGGCTCCTACGCGCTCGACCAGCAGGCGGTCTTCCGGCCGCTGCCGGGCTGGTCGCGGCACCGGATGCCGCTCGCCGGCCTCTACCTCTGCTCCGCCTCCGCCCATCCCGGGGGAGGGGTCCACGGCATGGGCGGCCGCAACTGCGCCCGGCGGGTGCTCGCCGACGCCGGCCCCGGCCGCATCCTGGCGCGCCGCGGACGGCGGCGAGATCGAGAGCCGGGACCCGCCGAGCTCTGAGGACGGGTGCCGCCATCCGGTCAGGCTCTCCGCGCTGACGCGCAGAGTGGAGGGGGCCTCCCCCAGGCCGTCAGCACCTGGATCGTGAGTCTTCCCCCTGCAGCAGCGAGTCGACCACCGCGGGAAGGGTCATCAGGTCGGGGATCACCACGGTGGCCATGCCCGGGTCCTCGGAGCCGTGGTCGCGGTTGACCCAGACGGACGGCACCCCCAGCCGGTGGGCGGGAACGATGTCGTGGAACCAGCTGCGCGCGGTGTGGACCCACTCCCGGGGGATCGCTCCGGAGAGCTCGCGGAAGCGCTCGAAGTGAGCCAGCCCCGGCTTGTAGCTCTCGACGTCCGCGGCGGTCACCACCAGGTCGATCTCCACCGGCAGCCGCTCCCGGGTGGCCGCGAAGAGGTCGGGGTCGACGTTGGAGAGAACCGCGAGCCGGTATCCGGCGTCGTGGAGCGCCCCGAGCGAGGGGCCGACGTCGTCGAACACCGGCCACTCCGGGAGGCTGGCGGCGAGCGCCCGGTCGTCGCCGGCGGCGAGCTCGACCCCGGCGATGCGGGCGCTGCGCCGCAGCCCCTCGGCGAGGACCTCGCGGTAGCGGCGGAAGGGCCGCTCCGCCTGCACCTCGGGCTCGACACGCTCGTAGAGGGCGCGCAGCTCGGCGCCCCGTCCGGGGGCGACCGACTCCATCGCCGCGGTGATCCCACGGTTCCAGTCGACCAGGGTGCCGTAGCAGTCGAAGGTGATCCAGCCGGGTGCGCTCATGCGGCGGATTCTGCCCTCAGGCGAGGTCGGGGCGGCAGCCGTGCTCACGGGCCACCGACTCGAGGCCGCGCTGGGGAACCACCGGCACGCAGTAGCCGGCCGCGACCCGGCGCACCACCGACTCCGACGCCCAGAGGCTCCGGGCGGCGCGCTCCGCGGCCCAGTCGGCGTAGGGCTCGACCCGGGCGAGGTAGCGGGCGAGCATGGCGTCGCAGCACTCGCGGTCGGGGGCCGACAGGGCCACGATCCGGGCCCGGCCGGCGCGCCAGCCCTCGCGGTGGAGCACGACCCGCTCGCCCCAGCCCATCACCGCACCGAGCACCGCCCCCAGCGGGTGCAGCCCCAGCGCGGTGGCGACCGCGTCGGCGGCCTGGCCGACGGCGGTGTCGTCCAGCCGCCACCAGGCGTACAGGCCGCACTCGCAGCGCTCGTCGGGGGCGTCGTGGGGCATCCGGCCAAGGCCGCATGCCGCCGTCTCCGTCGCCGACCGCCAGGCGGAGTGGGGGAGGACCTGGCTGCGCAGCACCACCGCGCCCGACGCCTCCTCGGCGGCGATCCAGGCGCGCACCCCGGCGACGGGGCCGTCGAGCGATGGGGCCGGCCTGCTCTTCACGCGGCGGGCGGTGGCGCGGAGGAGGCGCACCTCAGGCTATGCCGGGACCGGCCTGCCTCGCTCCTCGCGGCGCGGTGCGGGGTCGCGCTCGCGGCGGGGGCCGGGCACCGGCTCGGGCAGCGGCACCCGGGACGGCTCGGGCACCTCGACGGTCCTCACCGGCTTGCTCAGGAAGCCCATCGCGTCCGCCCTCCTGTTGGCCCGACCTCGACCGTCTCAGGATAGCCGTGGGTCCGCGGCAACGACGATGCCGGGGTCGACCCGGGCGGGGTCGGTCTGGCCCGCCAGGGTCATCGCGTTGGCGGTCTCGGCGCCGAGCCGCCGCAGCAGCGCGAGCACCCCGGCCTCGCCGCCGAGGGTGAGCGCCCACAGGTAGGGACGCCCCACCAGCACCGCGCGGGCGCCCAGCGCCAGCGCGCGGAGCACGTCGGCGCCGCTGCGCACCCCGCCGTCGACGTACACCTCCAGCCTGCCGGCGACCGCCGCGACCACCTCGGGCAGCGCCAGCGCGGGCGGGATGGAGCCGTCGAGCTGCCGTCCACCGTGGTTCGAGACCACCAACCCGGCCACCCCGGAGGCGGCGGCGCGGCCGGCGTCGTCGGGGTGCAGGATGCCCTTCAGCACCACCGGCAGTCGGGTGGCGGCGGCGATGCGCTCGACCCCGGCCCAGTCGAGCCCGAGGAAGGTGGCCGCCCCCGAGCTCACCGCCGTGGAGCCCGCCGCCTCGGCGAAGGCGGCGCTGTCGCCCAGCCCGCGGTAGCGCACCCCCCAGACCGGGGCGTCGACGGTGATCACCAGCGCGCCGCAGCCGCACTCCTCGGCGCGGCGCAGCCGGCCCAGGGTCACCCCGGGGTCGGGGTCGACGTAGAGCTGGAACCAGGCGCCGGCGGTGGCATGGGGGACCACCTGCTCGAGCGGCAGGGAGCTGTGGGTCGAGACCATCATCACCGTGCCCGCCGCCGCCGCCGCCCGCGCCGTGGCCGCCTCCGCGTCGGCGTGCGCGAGGCGGTGGAAGGCGCAGGGCGCGAGCATGACGGGGAGGGCGATCGGCGTCCCCAGCACCGTGGTCGCGGTGCTCACCGCCCCGGCGTCGACCAGCACTCGCGGCCGCAGCCACCACCGCCCCCACGCCCGCGGGTTGGCGGCGACGCTGCTCTCCATCCCCGCGCCCGCGGCGAAGTAGGCGTAGGCGATCGCCGGCAGCCGCTCGCGCGCCGCCGCCTCGAGCGCGGCCGGGTCCCAGGGAAGCTCCACGTCCACGCTCACGATGCTGCCAGCGGAGTCGCCCGACGCGCATCCCCGGGCCTATGCTCAGGTCCGCGTGGGAGTGGATGAGGGGGGATGCGGATGCCGGCGCTGTTCCGCCAGGTGCTCGACCCGGCGCACAACCTGGGACTGACCTCGCTGCTGGCGCTGGTCCCGGTCGTGGCCCTGCTGGTGATGCTCGCCGCCTTCCGGGTCACCGCCTGGCTGGCGACGGTGATCGGATCGGCGGCGACCCTGCTGCTCGCGGTGACGGTCTGGCAGGCGCCGGTCGGCCCCACCCTGCGCGCCTACCTCTACGGCAGCGCCACCGGCGTGCTCGCCGTCGACTGGATCACGTTCTGGGGCGTGGTGATCTTCAACACCCTGGTGGTGACCGGGGTGTTCACCACGTTCCAGCGCTGGCTGGTCGCGCAGGCCACCGCCGACGTGCGGGTGCAGACGATGCTGCTCGCCTGGGCGTTCGGCGCGCTGCTCGAGGGGCTGGTGGGCTTCGGCTATCCCTGGGCGGTGGTGGCGCCGATCCTCGTCGGCCTGGGCATCGCCGAGCTCGACGCCATCCGCGTCGCCGCCATCGCCAACAACGCCCCGGTCTCGTTCGGTGCCCTGGGGGCGCCGATCATCGGCCTGGCGGCGGTCACCGGCCTGCAGACCTCGGCGCTCGCCGCCTCGGTGGGGCGCGTGGTGGCGGTGCTGGCGCTGCTGCCGCCGTGGATCCTCATCCTCCTGGTGAGCGGGCGCAGGGGGCTGCGCGACGGCTGGCCGCTCGCCGTGGTCGGCTCGCTCGGCTACGTCGCCGGGCAGCTGCCCGTCTCGCAGTTCTTCGGGCCCTACCTGCCCGACGTGGTCGGCTCGCTCACCTGCTTCGCCTCGCTGCTCCTGCTGCTGCGCTTCTGGCGGCCGCGCGAGGTGCTCGGCTACCGCGGTGTCCCCCTGCACGGCGCCGCCGCCGTCCACGACGCCTCCGGCCTGCCGGCGCGGCGGGTGCTGGGCGCGGTGCTGCCGTTCCTCATCCTCATCGCGGTGGTGGTGGCCTGGACCGGCCCCTGGTCGGTGCGGTTCGCCGGCTACGTGGTGCGCCGCTTCACGGTGGTGGCGGGCTCGTCGATTCCCGGCGCCAAGCCGGTGGTGGTGGCCTTCGCCCTCCAGCCCTTCGTCGCCGGCACCGCCATCCTCGCCGCCTGGGTGCTGATCGTCCTGGCCCTCCGGCCCGGTGGCGCGGGCGTCGCCGAGGCCTTCCGGCGCACCGCCCGGCAGATGTGGGGAGCGCTGCTGGTCGGCGTCTTCATCTTCGGCCTCGCCTTCGTCTTCAACTACGCCGGGATGGGCAACTCGCTCGCCTTCGGCTTCAGCCGCATCGGCACGCCGTTCCTGCTGCTCGCGCCGGTGCTCGGCTGGATCGGCGTCGCCCTCTCGGGGAGCAACACCTCGACCAACGCCCTCTTCGGCGGATTCCAGCTCACCATCGGGCGGCTGCTCCACTTTCCGGTCCTGCTGCTGCCCACCCTCAACTCGGTGGGGGCGGAGGTCGGCAAGCCGGTGGCGCCGCAGACCGCCAGCGTGGGCGTCTCCACCAGCCGCTACGTGCGCGACGAAGGGGCGGTGATCCGCCACAACCTTCCCTGGACGCTGGTGCTGCTCGCCTACCTGGTGATCATCGGCGCGGTGTTCTACGCGGTGGCGCCGCAGGCGTTCCGGTAGCCGGCGGCGCTCACATCCCGCGCAGACGGAGGTAGCGGAGGAAGCTGGGCACGATCAGCACCCCGAGCCCGGCGACGACGAGGACGACCAGTACGATCAGCACGACGATCCCCATCACCATGTCCTCCACGTGTCAGTGCCGGTGCTCTCCCGGCGCCGGACCGGCGCCTGTCTGGACCCGTCAGCAGCCCGGCTGGCCGGGGTGCCCGCAGCACCCGTGGCGCAGCGCGCGCAGGCGGTTGGCGAGCAGCGGCCTCAGCTTGGCAGGCCAGGGCGGTCCGGCGCGCAGGTTGGTGACCAGGTCGCGGCCGCGCTCGCGGAGCTCATCGAGGACGCCGGGCATGCGCGCGATGGTGCCACGCCGTGGCGGCCGGCGTCAGCCGGGAGGCGGGGTCTCCCGGGCCGACCCGGCTCACACCGTCGCCGTGACCTCCTCCGCGAGCCAGGGTCGCAGCAGGTCGGTGAGGGCGCCGGGGGTCTCCATGGGGAGCATGTGGCCGGCGCCGGCGACGACCAGGGGCGGCTGCCTCAGCGCGCCGGGGATGGTTCCGGCGAGCCAGCGCGCCGTCTCCACGAACTCGGGGAGGTCGAGATCGCCGACCACCACCAGGGTGGGGGTCTCGATCGCCGCCGCCGCCGCCACCACCTGGCGTCCCAGGCCGCGCGGCGCCGGGCCGGTGAAGGTGCTGAGGTCGTTGCCGCCGACAAGCTCCCGCAGGCGCAGCGCCACCTCGGGAATCGCCCGCGCGGCGGCGAAGAGGCGGTCGTCGAGCCAGGCCAGCCGCGCCACCTCGACGCCCTGCTCGCGGGCGAGCAGGAAGGGCGCCGACCAGGTGCGCATCGCCTGGATCGGCATCCAGGCGTCGACCAGCACCAGGCTGTGCAGCCGCTCGGGGAGGCGGACGGCGGCGCCGACGGCGTCGAGGCCGCCCAGCGACATCCCCACCAGGTGACAGCGCTCGACGCCGGCGTCGTCGAGCACGCCCTCGAGGTCCTCGACCGGATCCCACCCCTCGTGGAGGGGGGCGGAGAGGCCGTGGCCACGGCGGTCGACGGCGAGGCAGCGGTGGCTGCCGGCGAGGGCGTCCACCTGGGCCGCCCACATGCGGCGGTCGAGGGTCACGCCGTGGAGGAAGACGACCGGCTCGCCGCCGTGCAGGCTGTCGTCGTAGTGGATTCCGGCCGGGGTGACGGGCATGGATCTCCTCGCTGACAGCCTTCTGCCTGGGCTCTCCCCCCGGCAGGCTATCAGGGCGCCAGCAGGGTCGACGCCAGTCCGGCAGCGGCTCCGGTGAGGACGGCCACCGGCTGGGCGGTGGGGCGGACCAGCAGGAGGAGCAGGGCGAGAGCCGCCCCCACCACCTCCGCGGCGCCGGCGAGCGCGCTGCGCGCCAGGGTCACGGCGGCGGCGGCGATCAGCCCGATGGCGGCGGC
>JAQBPI010000078.1 GCA_028287605.1 Chloroflexota bacterium | reverse complement strand
GGGGCTGCTGGAGCGCTTCGCCCTGGCCAAGTCGCGGGTCCGCGAGCCCTGGGCGACGGAGGGCGCGAGCCCGCGCACGCCGCTGCAGTTCGGCGCCCTTCCCGCCGCCGGGCCGCCCGAGGAGCGTGAGCCGGCCGGCCACGCCGCCGCCCCCGTGCCCGCCTTCCGCTCGACCGAGGCCATGGACCGGGGTGAGGCGATGCTCGCCGCCGCCGGAGTGGGGGTGGGGGCGGGGTGATCAGCCCGGGTGCGACCCGCGTGCGCCTCGGCGCCCTCGACGACCTGCCCCCGCGCGAGGGCAGGGCGGTGACCGTCGACGGCGAGCGCATCGCCGTCTTCCGCTGCGACGGCGGGGTGCGCGCGGTCTCCAACGCCTGCCCCCACGCCGGGGGCCCGCTCGCCGACGGCGTGGTCGCCGGCGACACCGTCACCTGCCCGCTGCACATGCGGGTCGTCGACCTGCGCACCGGCGACGTGAGCGACTGCGCCGGGCGGGTGCGCGTCCACGACGTGGTGGTCGAGGACGGGGTCATCTACCTGGTGCGGCCCGAGCCCGGGAGCGAGGCGCACCCGGCGTAGCCCACCGCACAACGCGGCGGGCGCCGCGTCTGTGCGCACCGGACGGGATGCTACAGATCTCCGTCGTTTGTACAGCGCGGCGACGCATGACATGTGGCGGCGTCTGGTGACCCTGCGAGACCCGCCTCGCTAGCCTGGCATCTGAGTGTCAGATCAGGCGGGAGGCGTGTCATGCCCATTCCCATTCCCGAGGCGGTCGACGAGAACGCGGCGCTGGCCCGAGCGAAGGGATTACAGCTGCGCAAGCGGCCGATCGCCTACCTGCTCAGCGCCGCCCTCGCCGGCGGTTTCATCGGGGTCGGCGTCGTGCTCCTGGCCGCGGCCGTGGGGCCGCTGCTGGTGGGGGGCTCGATCGCCGTCAAGCTCACCTCCGGCGCGATCTTCGGCGTCGCCCTCACCCTCGTGGTGTTCGCAGGCACCAGCCTGTTCACCGGCGAGGTGATGTTCATGATCCAGGGCCTCATCGCCGGCACCTGCAAGCTCTACGAGCTGGTCGCCGTCTGGATCGCCGCCCTGGTGGGCAACTTCGTCGGCTCGTTCATCTTCTCGTGGATGGTGTACCAGAGCGGCGTGCTCGCCACCAGGCCGAAGCCGGGCGCGGTCGCCCCGGGGTTCGCCTGGGTCACCTCGACGGTGGCCGGCAAGATCGCCGCCACCAACGGGCAGCTGTTCTGGCGGGCGGTGCTCTGCAACATGCTGGTCTGCCTGGCGCTGTGGATGGGGTCGCGCACCAAGAGCGATACGGCCAAGCTGGTGCTGATCTGGTGGGCCCTCTTCGCCTTCATCGCCGCCGGGTTCGAGCACTCCATCGTCAACATGACCGCGTTCAGCCTGGCGATCCTCAACCACACCGCCGACTGGGCCGACCTCGGCCGCAACCTGGCTCTCACCGTCCCCGGCAACATCGTCGGCGGCGGCATCATCGTGGGGCTCGCCTACGCCTACCTGGGCAGGAAGGAGGCCACGACCGTCAGCCTCGCCGGGACGCCGGCGTCGGCGTCCGTCCCCGAGCCCGCGTACGCCGGCTCGACCTGGAGCGGGGCCCGCTGACCGTCGGCGGGACCAGGAGGCCCGGGTCGCACATCGCGACCCGGGCCACCCTCCGGCTCCGACCGGACGGTCGGGCCGCACAACTCGCCGGGCGGCGGGCTTGTGCGTGAGCGCGCATGCACGTTCCACGTCGTGACCCTACCCTCAGCGGCGTGAGTGAGCCTGGGAGCCGGTCGGGGCAGGCGTCCCTCTGCCCGCCGGTTGCCTCCGTGGCCCACTGCCTGCGTCTCCCCGCCCTCCGGGACGGCGAGGTGCTCAGCGGGCACGAGGGACTCGGCGCCTCGGTGCGCTGGGTGTCGACGGCGGCGCTGACGCGAGGCTGCGCCCCCGGCGAGTTCCGCCTCCTCGCCCGCCTGCTCGGTGGCGAGGCGGTGCACGCCGCCCGCGACGGCGGAGCGGCGGCGCTGGCCGCCCCGCTGGTCTCGCCGGAGGCGGTCGCCGCGGGCGGGGTGCTCGGCCTGCCGGTGATCGGCCTCGCGCCCGGCATCGACCTCGACGAGGTGGCCGGGGCCCTCCTCGACTTCGTCATCGCCTCGCTCGACGGCGCCCTCACCCGCCTCGGTGAGGTCACCGCCCGGCTGGCGGCCACCGCCTCGAACGACCTGCGCATCGAGAGCGTGGCCTCCACCCTGGCCGGCGCCACCGGCACGGCGGTGCTCATCGAGGACGCCGAGTTCCACATGCTCTGCTTCGCCGGCGACGCCGTCATCGACGACAACCGCCAGGAGACGATCCGGGCCGGGGGCACGCCCCCGGGCTTCCGGGCCTCGCCGGAGATGCGCGGGTTCTACGCCGAGATGGCGAGGACCGGGTTGCCGGTGCGCCTCCAGTCTGCTCCGTCGATCGGGGTGATGCTGCCCCGCCTGGTGGCGCCGGTGGTCGCCGCCGGCGAGCTGCTCGGCTACTGCAACGTGATCCTCCCCGACGACGACCTCGGCCAGCAGGTGACCGCGGTCGCCCTGGAGCAGGCCGCTCACCTGTTCGCGCTCGCCATGGTCCACCAGCGCGCCCGCGACCTGGGCGGGCGGATGGCGCGGGTCGGGGTGCTGGTCGACCTCCTCGACGGCCGCATCCCCGCCGAGCTGCTCCGCGCCCGGGCCGACCAGGTCGGCATCGACCTCTCCGGCACCCACACCGTCGCCCTCTTCGGCGGGCCGGGCGAGCAGCGGTCGGACGCGTGGCTGCGCCACGCGCAGAGCCTGCTCACGCCGCGCTCCGGCGAGCTCGTGGACGTGGTCGCGGGCACGGTGGTGGCGCTGCTCGGCGGGTCCGACCGCGACGGCGCGCTGCGCTGGCTCACCGAGCTGCGGGCCGCCTGCGGCGGGGGCACCGCGGTGCTCGGCCGCCCCAGCGACGCCCAGGGGGTGTCCGCCGCCTACCGCGAGGCCCGCCGCACCTTCGACCTGGTGGCGCGCTCCGGCGCCGCCCAGAGCGGGGTCGTCGACGTCCAGGACCTCGGCCTCCTGGGCATGCTCATCGAGGCCTCGGCCGACGGCAGCATCGACCGCTTCTGGCGGCACCGGCTGGGCCCGCTCCGCCAGTACGACGCCCGCGAGGGCACCGACCTCTGCGGCTCGGTGGCGGCCTTCCTCGAGGAGGGCGGCCTGCGTCGCGCCGCTCGCCGCCTGGGCGTCCACGCCAACTCGCTCGCCTACCGGCTGAAGCGCGCCGAGGAGATCGGCGGCTTCTCGCTGAGCAGCTCCGACGCCCGGCTCGAGCTGCAGATGGCGCTGCGCTGCCGGCGGCTGCTCGGCCCCTGACCTCCGGCCGGCGGTCACTGCAAGGGTCCGCATACCTCGATCGTTGAGAAAGGCATTCCCGGGTGCCGCGGGCTCCCGGGAGCGCAGCCCGTCGCGGGCTGTGGCGATTGAAGGATTCGACCGTCGTGGGGTGGTATCGGTTGCACCGTCGGGCGACTCGGGTTAAGGTGGCATTAAGGCTGTCTGGGGCACCGGGGGCGAGGCCGGGGCCGATGGACCCGATCAGGAAGGGGATGGAACGCTGGATGCGCAGGCCAGGCCGTGGTCGGTCGAGAGCACTTCTGCTCACCCTGCTCGCCTCCGTGCTCGCCGGCGGCTGCGGCTTCCAGGAGCCGGCGCTCCAGCCCATCACCCGTGAGGCGCTGACCCGGGTGGAGATCCCGCCGATCCACGACCGCACCGCCTCGATGGACGAGATGGCGGTCGATCCCGCCACCCAGACCCTCTACGTCGCCGACCAGACGGATCCCAGCAGCCAGGGCATCGACGTCTTCGACATCTCCTCCCCGCCGGGTCGCTACGTCAAGACCATCCGCACCGGCGCGACCTTCCCCAACGGGATGGTGCTCGCCGCCGACGTGAAGCGCCTCTACACCGGCAACGACGACGGCACCGTGGGCGTGGTCGACCTCGACCCCGCCTCGTCCACCTACCAGACCATGGTGACCAGCGTCGCCACCGGCGGCAGGCTCGCCTCCGACCTCATCACCTACGACACCCGCGACCACAAGGTGTACGTCGCCAATCCCGACGACGGTTTCCTCACCGCCATCGACGTGCGCACCAACCGGATCGTGGGCCGGGTGGACGGCCTCGGCCTGATCGCCCAGCCGCGATACGACTCCGCCGACGGGATGATCTACGTCGGCGCCGTCGACGACAACCTGCTCTTCCAGATCGACCCGCGCACCGACCGGGTGGTGCAGCGCCGCAGCTTCGACGTCCCCTGCATTCCCCACGGCATCGCCATCAACCCCTCCACCAACCAGGGGATCATCGGCTGCGCCGACAAGGACCAGCCGGTGACCATCGCCTGGGACTTCAAGCGCTTCCAGCCGATCCGCACCTTCGACCTCGCCGGCGCCGGCGACCTCGTGGCGTACGAGCCCTCGACCGACCACTTCTACTTCGCGGCGTCGAGCTACGCGCCCGCCGAGATGGCGATCTTCAGCGGCACGCCGATCAACTACCTCACCTCGGTCCCGACCAGCCACAAGAGCCACGTGGTCGCCTACGACAGCGTGCACCGGCTGATCTACACCTACGACGGGCGGCTGCGGGAGGCCGGCCTCTGGGTGTTCCCCGACCCGACCGCGCTCTGCGACGCGCAGCTCAAGCACTGCAGGGCGTCCTGAGATGCGCCTCGGCAGGGCGGCGCGGGCCGTCCCGGTGGTGACGGCGTGAGGATCAGCCTGGTCTCCGACCGGCCCGAGCACCCGGTGCTCTCGGCGGCGCTCGCGGAGCTGGACGTCCGCCACCGGGTCGCGGTGCTCTCCGTGGAGGGCGCCGATCCCGCCGCGCTGGCGGCGCAGGAGGCGAGGGCCCTCGCCGACGTCTACCTGCTCGAGGCGCACAGCCCGGCGGCGCTCGACCTCGCCCGGCGGCTGGAGCGCTGCGGTGGGGTCGTGGTCAACGGCTCCGCGGCGACCGGCGCCTGCCAGGACCGGGTGCTGATGGCCGGGCGGCTGGCCGGCGCGGGGCTGCCGTGCCCGCGCACCTGGAGCGTCCCCACCCTCGGGCGGGCACGCCGGCTGCTCGCCGCGCTGCACTTCCCGCTCGTCATCAAGAGCCGCGTCCGCCGCCCCGGCGACCTGGTCACCCAGGTGCACGGCGCCGAGGAGATGGAGGCGCTGATGCCGCGGTGGGGCGGCGAGCCCGTGATCCTCCAGCAGCACGAGGACAACGACGGCTGGGACGTGAAGCTCTGGGTGGTCGGCGGCCACGCCTTCGCCGCCCGCCGGCCCACCCCGCTGGTCGCGGGCGCGAGCCGGGAGGCCGTCCCCATCGCCGGCGGCCTCTCCGCCGCCTGGGTGACGGCGACGCTGCGGGTGGGCCGCGAGTTCGACCTCAGCCTCTACGGCGTCGACCTGCTGGTGACCGCCCGCGGTCCCGTGATCGTGGACGTCAACGCCTTTCCGGGGTACGGCGGCGTGCCCGGCGCCGCCGCCGCCCTTGCGGCCTTCGCCGGCGGTCTGTCCATGGAGGCGAGCGCCACCGCATGACCCGTCTCCGACTCCGCCTCACGACCACCGGGAGGTCGGTCTAGCCATGTGGCGCTTCCTCTATCGAAATCTCCGTGGCTACCGCGCGGTGGTCGCGGTCGCCGTCTCCATGACCTTCGTCCAGGTCGGTGCCGACATCCTCACCGCGTTCCCGCTGAAGTTCATCCTCGACAAGATCGTCCACCACGCCGACCCGGTGGTCCCGGTGGTGGGCGGCCTGATCTCCCGGCTCGACCCGCTCGGCACCCGCAACGGCCTCAGCGACACCGAGATCCACACCCAGATGGGGGTGGTCGCCTTCTCGACGCTGATGCTGCTGGGGCTCTCGCTGATCAGCGCGCTGCTCTCCTACGTCCAGGTGCTGATCGCCGCCCGGGTGGGCTCGAGCCTCTCCGCGCGGCTGCGCACCCAGCTCTTCGAGCACCTCCAGCACCTCTCGCTCGACTGGCACGGGCGGCAGCGCACCGGCGACCTGGTGCAGCGCATCACCGGCAACATCCTCGACGTCGAGAAGCTGGTCACCGACGGGCTCGTCGACCTGCTCGCCGGGGTGCTGACCCTGGTCGGCATCCTCATCGTCATGGTGCTGCTCAACTGGCAGTTCACGGTGCTCTGCATGGTCATCGTCCCGGCGCTGTTCCTGACCGTGCTGCGCTACACGCTGGCGATCAAGCGGGCCAACAAGGTCAAGGCCAAGGCGGCCGGGCAGGTCGCCGAGGTGGCCACCGAGGACATCGGCGCCATCACCGAGGTGAAGGCGTTCACCCTCGAGGCCCGCGAGGCCGCCCACTTCCGCCGCTACAGCACCCGGCTGTGGGCGGCGAGCTGGCGGGCGGGACGGCTGCAGGCGGAGTTCACCCCGATCGTGGCGGTGCTGATCGCGATCAGCTCGGCGACGATCATCAGCGTCGGCGGCTGGATCGCCTCGGGGCACGGCCACACCTTCGGTCTCGGGCCGTTCCTCATCGCCGACGGCACCCTGACCACCGGCTCGCTGACCATCTTCCTCACCTACTCCAAGCAGCTCTACCAGCCGATGCGCAACCTCTCGAAGCTGATGAACCTCGCCTCCGGCGCCGCCGCCGGCGCGGCGCGCATCGAGGAGGTGCTCACCCAGGCGCCCGAGGTGAAGGACGCGCCGGTGGCCTACACCGGCCCCGACCGGGTCAGGGGCGACATCGTCTTCCGCAAGGTGGTCTTCGGCTACTCCGAGGGCCAGCCGGTGCTCACCGGCATCGACCTGCGGGTGCCGCCCGGCCGCAGGGTGGCGCTGGTCGGCCTCAGCGGCAGCGGCAAGACCACCCTGGTGAAGCTGATCCCGCGCTTCTACGAGATCTGGGACGGCGCCATCACCGTCGACGGCGTCGACGTGCGCAACTACCCGCTGGAGACGCTGCGCCGCAACGTCAGCCTGGTGCTCCAGGACTCGGTGCTCTTCGAGGGCACCATCCGCGAGAACATCGCCCTCGGCCGCGCGGACGCCACCGACGAGGAGATCATCACCGCCGCGCGCCTCGCCCACATCCACGAGCAGATCGCCGCCCTGCCCAACGGCTACGCCTCGCAGGTTCGCGAGCAGGGCAAGAACTTCTCCAGCGGCCAGCGGCAGCGGCTCGCCATCGCCCGCGCCATCCTCCGCGACGCCCCCATCCTCATCCTCGACGAGCCCACCGCCAACCTCGACGTCGAGGCCGAGGCCGAGGTGATGCGCGCCATCGACCGGCTGGTGGTGGGCCGCACCGTGCTGATGATCTCCCACCGGCTCAGCACCCTCGGGAACGTCGACGAGATCGTGGTCCTACAGCAGGGACGCATCGTCGAGCGCGGCACCTACAGCTCCCTCAAGCGGGCGGGTGGCGTCTTCGCCGGCCTGCTCGAGGAGCAGAGCCGGTACAGCGCCGAGCGCCTCGCCCAGGGCCGCGGCCGCGTGGTGGTGGCGGCGCCCGCGCTGGCCCGTGCCGTGATCGACGCGCCGCGCCTCCCGGTGCCGCCGCCGCCATCTCTCGACCACCAGCTCGAGTCCATCCTGGGCGACCTCCGTGCCACCCTCGACGACGCCTTCCGCCCCGCCAGGGGGAGGGGCAACGGTGACGGGAACGGGAACGGCACGGGCAACGGCCAGGCCGCGGCGCGGGCCCGGCGCGCCCCGGGGCGGATCGCCGCCGAGGTCGCCGACGCCTTCAGCGGCAACGGCGCCGACGACCCGCCGGCGAGGGTGCTGCGCGGCCCGCGCCAGCGCTGACCGGCGAGCCCTCCAGAGCCGCTCCTTGATCAAGCCGCCACTCGGGCGGCGGCGCTTCTCCAGGGCTGTGCGGCGCGGCTGTGCGACGGTCGACGGCGGGGCGGGCGGCAGGTAGGATGGCGCCCGTGAAAATCGGAATCGTCGGCGCGGGGATGATCGGGGGCACGTTGGGGCGGCTCTGGCTTCGCGCCGGCCATCAGGTCCGGTTCGGTACGCGGCATCCGGAGACGTTGCAGGGCGTTATCGAGGAGGAACCGACGCTCGCGAGCGCCGGCAGCGCCGAGGATGCCGCAGCCTTCGGAGACGTCGTGCTGCTGGCCGTGCCTCTCGCCGCCGTTCCGGGCCTCGGCCCGTCCATTGCGCCATTCGTCGCGGGCAAGGTCGTGCTCGACGCGTCCAATCCCTATCCGGACCGTGACGGCGCGGTGGCGACGGAGGCCACTGAGCACCCCGGGGGCTGCTCGGCGTGGGTGGCGTCCCACCTGGCCGGTGCACACGTGGTGAAGGCCTTCAACACCGTCTACTTCCGAACCCTCGAGGAGCAGGCCCACCGCCCCGGCGACGGTCTGGGGATCACCCTGGCCGGGGACGACCCCGAGGCTCTCGCGACCGCCGCGGCCCTGGTGCGCGACGCGGGATTCGCTCCCGTCATGGTCGGTGCCCTCGATGAGGGCCGGCGGGTCGAGCCCGGCACGCCCACATACAACACCGGGATGAGCGCGTCGGAGCTTGCGCTCGCCCTGGGCGTCGCGTAGCGGCATGCGCCTGGGATTGGGTCGGAGGGGGGCTCGCTCGTCTGCGCCATGGGCAATCGGCTCGAGGCTGCGGCGCACCAGGTCGGCCACGCGGACAGGGGCGGTGGGCATGAGCGGGTTGTGGCCGGCGCCGGGGTTGCCGTGCTCGCCGTCCCCACCGTGCCCTAGACTCTGCGCGTGGTGCCCTGCCGGCACTTCACAGGAAGGTACACCGGACGTGCGTCAACGCTCTGCAAGCCGACAGGTCGGGGCTCGCCGTGGGTGCACGCCCGATCGCCGGCCGGCAGCAGCTCTCGGACGGGAGGTCGCCGATCTCGTGATCGGCGTCATCGGGGTGTGACCATGGACGCTGCCGCCGTGGACGAGCTGAGCGAGCTGGAGGCCGCGGCGGAGCGACTCGCCGGATGGCTCGAGCGGGTCGTGGCGGGCGATGAGCCGGGGGTGGACGCCCCGCCCGCCCTGGAC
>JAQBPI010000067.1 GCA_028287605.1 Chloroflexota bacterium | reverse complement strand
AAGGCGATCAGCCGTGGCCACGCCGCCGACCACGCCAGGGTGTCGGCGACGAAGCCGCGGTGGAGGCGGTGGGCGGTGTCGGCGCCCAGGGCGGCCGCCAGCCGGCTCTTCCCGGTGCCCGGCGACGGCCAGCGCATCAGCACCACCAGCAGGTCGTCCCGCCTCACCGCGGCGCCACCCGGCGCCAGAGCAGCGCACCGACGATTCCGAGGCCGGCGCCGAGGCTCCCCCGCAGGCTGCCGCCCACCTTGGAGGCGCCCGCCCGCCGCCGCCGGTAGCCGACCTCGACCTCGACGATGCGGGCCCGGCGCCGCGCCGCCCGGGCGAGCATCTCCGCCGGCCAGGCGAAGCGCGAGGGGCGCATCCCCAGCTCGCGGAGCAGCTCGCCGCGCACCGCCCGGTAGGGGCCGAGGTCGGTGAGGCGCACCCCGTAGAGGCGGCGCAGCAGCAGCAGGGCGAGGCGGTTGCCGAGGGCCTGGTGGGCGGGCATGCTGCCGGCCTCGCGGCGTGCGGTGCGCGACCCGCACACCAGGTCGGCGCGGCCCTCGACGATGGGGGCGACCAGGGCGCCGATCTCCTCGGGGGGCATGCTGCCGTCGCCGTCGATGAACACCACCACGGTGGCGTCGGGGCTGGCGTCGACACCGGTGTGGCAGGCCCTGCCGTAGCCGCGGCGCGGCTCGCGGACCACCCGGGCGCCGGCGGCGGCGGCGGCGTCGGCGGTGCCGTCCCGGCTGCCGTTGTCGACGACGAGGACGTCGGCGTGGAGCCCGGCGGGCACGCCCCGGACCACCCCGGCGATCGCGCCCGCCTCGTCGAGGGCGGGGATGATCACGGTGCAGCGGTGGAGCGCGTCGGTGCCGGGCACGGACCGCATTCTCGCCGCCGGGCATCTCGGTGGGATGACGGCGCCGGGCGCCCCCCGGAGGGGACGCCGCGGCCTTGGTGAAGGGGATCCGGTCAGTGGCCGGGCGCCGGCAGCGTGTGGACGGGCTGCGGCTTCGGCTTGGGGCTGTGGGTCGTGGGCTTCGGCTTGAGGGTGTGGGTCTTGGGCTTGGGCTTCGGCATGGGCTTGCAGGTGTTGGCGGTGGGCGGCTGGCCGGCCACCGGCTTCACGCAGTGCTGCTTGTGGACCTTCTGCTTGACGGGCGGGGCGGTCCGGCTGGCCGCGTGGCCGACCAGGACGGTGCTGCCCACCCCGCCGGCGAGCGAGGCGGCGGCGAGACCGCAGGCGAGCAGACGTCGGAGGTTCATCATCATGTTCCCTTCCTGACACCGTGAGCGTCCCGCCGCCGAGGGTGGGGGCAGGACGTTTCAGGTATGACGCGGCAGCACCTCGATTCCTACGCCTGCGAGACACGCGCCGGCGGCGAGTCATGCCGCCGACACGGGGCCTCCGTACACTGCCCTCAGCGATGAGCTCCGCCGCCCCCGTGCTGGTCGTCGACGACGACGCCAAGATCGTCTCGCTGGTCCGCACCTACCTCGAGCGCGAGGGGTTCTCCGTGGTCGAGGCGCGCGACGGCCGGGCCGCGCTGGCGGCGATCGAGGCCCACGCCCCGCAGCTGGTGGTGCTCGACGTGATGCTCCCCGAGCTCGACGGCCTCGGCGTGCTCCGCCGGCTCCGCGAGCGCTCCGACATCCCGGTGCTGATGCTCTCCGCGCTCGGCTCCACCGACGACCGGGTCGCCGGCATCCACCAGGGCGCCGACGACTACCTCGCCAAGCCCTTCTCGCCGGCCGAGCTGGTGGTGCGGGTGCAGGCGATCCTGCGCCGCAGCGCCCGCGCCGCCGGGCGCGACGGCGACCGCGGGGTGCTGCGCCACGCCGACCTGGTCATCGACCTCGACCGCCACCAGGTGACCCGCCAGGGCCGGCTGGTGCAGCTCACCACCGCGGAGTTCCGCCTCCTCGCCGCCCTAGTCGAGGCCGACGGCCGGGTGCTGACCCGCGAGATGCTCCTCGACGCCCTCTACGGCAGCAACTACGTGGAGGTGCTCGACCGCACCATCGACGTGCACATCCGCCGGCTGCGCGAGAAGCTCGGCGACGACGTCGAGGTGCCCCGCTACATCGCCACGGTGCGCGGCGCCGGCTACCGGGCGGCGCCCGAGCACGTCGGGTGATCCGGCCGCGGCGCATCGCCGTCCGCATGGCGCTGGCCTCGCTGCTGGTGACCGCGGTGGCGGTCGCGATCATCGCCACCGGCGTGTTCGACGTCGGCCGCTCCACCTTCGACGACCTGATGGTGCGCCACGGCGCGTCCACCGCCGAGTCGCGGGCGATGTTCAACTCCTCGGTGGGCCGCACCTTCGTCTGGGCGCTGATCGCCGCCGCGGTGGCCTGCGTGGCCATCGCCGGCTTCCTCGCCCACCGGGTGGCGCGCTCCTTCGGCCGCATCGTCGAGGCGGCGCGGCGCATCGCCGGCGGCGACTACGCGGCGCGCGTCCCCGACGTCGGCATCGAGGAGGCGCGCGCCATCGCCGAGGCCTTCAACCGCATGGCCGAGAGCCTCGAGGAGCAGGAGCGGATGCGCCGCGAGCTCATCGCCAACACCGCGCACGAGCTGCGCACCCCGCTCACCAACCTCAAGGGCTACCTGGAGGCGCTGCGCGACGAGGTGATCCCGCCCACGCCCGAGACCTTCAGCTCGCTCCACGAGGAGGCCGACCGGCTGGTGCGGCTGTCCCGCTCGCTCGACCTCCTCGTCGAGGGCGACGCCGGGCGCACCCCGCCGCCGAGCGACACCGACCTCACCCAGGCGGTGCGGGCCGCGGTCGACCTCTACCAGCCCGGCTTCCAGCGCGCCGGCATCGACCTCGAGGTGGACCTCCCCGGCCGGCTGGTGGTGCGAGCCCATCCCGACCACGTCGCCCAGGTGCTCGGCAATCTGCTCCAGAACGCGCTCCGCTACACCCCCGAGGGGGGCCGGGCGCGGATCGGCGCCGGGCTCGAGCGCGGCCACGCCCTGGTCGAGGTGACCAACACGACTGACGGCGACCACGCGCTCCCCACGGCCGACCTGCCCCGCCTCTTCGAGCGCTTCTACCGGGTGGAGAAGTCGCGCGACCGGGCCCGCGGCGGCGCCGGGATCGGCCTCGCCATCGTCAAGCAGCTGGTCGAGGCGGCGGGGGGACGGGTGGGCGCCGAGGGGCTCCCCGGCTCGGCCCGGTTCTGGTTCAGCCTCCCCGCACCCCATCCCTGATTGTTGACTAATCCGATCCAGATAGTTGACGAGTTCGGGGGCCATCCGTAGAGTCGTCGCATGGCGATGACCGCTCGGGACCTGCTCGCAGCCGTGCGCCAGGTCGTTCCCGAGGTGGGCGCCGAGTCGGTCCACGCCCGGCTGGCCTGCGGCGGCCACGTCCTCATCGACGTGCGCGAGCGCGCCGAGTACGAGGCCGGTCACCTCCCCGGCGCCATCCACATCAGCAAGAGCTACATCGAGGTCCTGCTGGAGGAGCGCGTGCCGGACCGCCAGACCCCGATCACCCTCTACTGCGCCGGCGGGACGCGGTCGCTGCTCGCCGCCGAGTCGGTGATGCGCCTCGGCTACTCGAACGTCGAGTCCATGGTCGACGGCGTGGGCGGCTGGAAGGCGCACGGCTACGAGCTGGTGCGCGAGGAGGCTCCGCTGCTGGGGCTGGCCCGCTCCGCCTGAAGCCGGGCGAGGAGCCGCGCCGCCTCGTCGTCGCTGAAGGGGATGCCGAAGCGCTCCCGCAGGGTCCCGGCCAGGGAGGCACCGTCGAGCTCCTCGACGGTCTCGGCGCCGTCGGGGCGGGTCTCGACCACCCGCAGCCCGGTGAGGCTGAGCCGCCACGCCGGCGTCGACCGCTGCACCACGATGCCGGCGGTGAAGGACGACCGCGGGTGCGTGGACAGGTAGTGGTTGTAGACCTCGTAGTCGACCCGGTGCTGCGGGTCGAGGGTGAAGGCGTAGAGGTCGAACCAGCCGTCGGCGTGGAGCGAGCGCAGCACCCAGACGCGCTCGTCCTCGCGTGAGAGCTGGTGGTTCCAGCCCGGGGCCGCGGTGACCGCGCCGTCGGCGAGGGGCAGCGGCTCGAGCAGGCCCTCGCCGCCGAAGCCGGCGTCCGCGAGCCAGTCGATCCCCTCGGCCTCGACCCGGAGCAGCATGTGCGAGGGGGGAGGGGGCACGGCCGCGCCCATCCGCACCCGGGCGCTGAGCCGGTCGACGCCGAGGCCGATGCGCTCGAGCGCGGCGGCGAACAGCAGGTTGTGCTCGTAGCAGTAGCCACCGCGGCCTCGGGCGACCAGCTTGTCCTGGACCGCGTCGAGATCCAGCCGGATGGGCCGGCCGAGGAGGATGTCGAGGTTCTCGAAGGGGATGGCGGCGGCGTGGGCACGCTGCAGCCGGCGCAACCCCCGCGGCGTCGGTCGAGGCGCGGCCTCGAGCCCGATCCGGGCCAGGTACGCGTCGAGGTCGAGGCGCTCGACCTCCCACTCGTCCGGGGGGGCTGCGGTGGACACGCGGAGGATTGTGCCCGTCAGGCCCGCCCGGCCATCGCCTCCAGGGCTCGGGCGAACCGGCCCGGAGCGGCGCCGAGGCCGAGCCGCACCCGGCCGGGGACGCCGAAGAGGCCACCGGGGACGGCGGCCACGCCGGCCTCGCGGCGCAGCCGCTCCAGCCGGCGCGGGGCCGCAATCGCCGCGGGCAGGCGGGGGAAGGCGACCAGCCCGTCGGCGGGGATGGTGAGCGACGCGCCCCGGATCGCCGCCACCCAGCCGGCCAGGGCGGCGAGGTTCGTCCTGGCGGTGAGGGCGACCCGCGCGGCGAGGGTCCGCCGGTGCTCGAGGGCGAGCGCCGCCAGCAGCTCGCTGGGCGCCGCGGTGCCCAGGCTGGTGAGGTCCTTGAGCGCGGCCACCCGCGCGAGGAGGGCGGGCCGCGCGCTGCTCACCCAGCCCACGCGCAGGCCGCCGAGCCCCAGGGCCTTGCTGACGTCGCCGAGCACCACCACCGCGCCGGTGGCGAAGGCGGCGCCGGCGGTCAGGCTGGTCGCGGTCGGGTCGAGGGTGCCCCGCGCCACCTCGTCGACCACCACCACCGCTCCGGCGGCGGAGCAGCGGGCGGCCAGGGCCTCCAGCTCGACGCCGTCGACCACCGCGCCGGTGGGGTTCTGCGGCGAGTTGAGCAGCACCGCCCGGGTGC
>JAQBPI010000058.1 GCA_028287605.1 Chloroflexota bacterium | reverse complement strand
CCCGCCGCTCTCCGCCGGTGCCCCGCCCCCCACCTCCGCCTCCCGACCGGCTCAGGACGCGCTCCCGACCGGGGTGTCGCGGCGCTCCGCCTCCACCTTGTCGAGCAGGCGGCCGGCGGCCACCCTGCCTCCCGCGGTCGCGGCCGAGCCGGCGGCGGCCACCGCCACCTTCTGGAGGATGCCGCCCCCGGACGAGGCGGCGAAGCGCTTCTCGAGGTCCTCGCGGAGGGCCCTCAGCTCGCGGGCCACGTCGTCGACGGTGGCGCCCTCCAGGAGGTCGTCGTCGCCGTCCCCGGAGCGCAGCCGGTGGCGCAGCGCCAGGCCGGCCACGAGCACCACGGCGACGACGCCCGCGATGGCCACGATCTGGGGACCGTCACGGCGCAGCCGGGCCTTCCAGTCGAGCTCGGCTCGGACCCGGCGGGCGAAGCGTTCGACGTCCTCGGCGAGCGCCTGCCGGGTCAGCTCGACCTCTCGACGCCTCGCTTTGGCAGTTCCTTCACCCACTCGAGATCCTCCTTCATGGAGCTGACCGCCTCCTTGGTGCTCCGCACCGTGGCCATCACCCGCCGGAAGCCGACGTATCCGCAGATGCCGGCGACGAGCAGCAGGAGGAGGCCGAAGATCAGCCAGCCGAGCCATTCATGGTTGAGCAGGGAGCCGATGGCCACGGGCACCGCCCCCAGCGCGTAGATGATGCCAAGGAGGGCGCAGGCCACCGCGACGCCGATGAAGATGCCCGCCTTGAGCGAGCGGATGGCGCTCTCCTTCGCCTGCTCCTTCGCCAGCTCGATCTCCAGCCGCACCAGCCGGGTGGTGTCCTCGGTGATGCGGTGGACGAGCGCGCGGAGATCCTCGTCGTCCTGGACGCGTGCCCCCGCCATCCCGTCCCCTAGACGTTCAGCTGCGACACGTCGATGTCGCGCAGGCCCTCGGGCGGCTGGACGCCGTGCTCATGGAGCAGCTTCAGCAGCTGGAGCACGTAGCGGACGCCGTTGAGGTTGACCCCGTGGTTGCGGGTGAGGTTCTGGATGGTCTGCAACTTCTGAATGTCGCGCTGGGAGAACCTGCGCCGGTTGGTGGAGGTGCGTTGCGGCACCACGAGCCCCATGTTCTCGTACATCATCAGTGTGCGCGGATGGGTCTCGAGGATCTCCGAGGCGACGCTGATCGTGTAGATCGGCTTGTCCAGGGAGAGGTTCAGCTCGCGCGGACCACGTTCGGGAAGCCCGTCTCTCGCGCTCATCGAGCTCACTCCCTCAACCACTCGCCGATCCCCTCCGAGAGGGAGCTCGGGGTGGTGTGGGCCTTGATCAGGAACTCGTGGGCGCCGAGCTTGAGGCCCCGGTCCACCAGCTCCTTCTCCCCGTAGTTGCTGAGCATGATCACCGGGATGGCGGCGGTCTCGGGGTCCTGCCGGAGTGCCTGGAGCACCTCGAACCCGTCCTTCTTGGGAAGGCGGATGTCGAGGAAGATGATGTCCGGGAGCAGCTCCCTCGCCCGCACCAGGCCGTCCTCGCCGTCGATGGCGACGTTGACGCGGTAGCCGTCCAGGGAGAGCTTCATCCGGTACATCTCCAGCACCGCCGGATCGTCCTCGATGAGCAGGACGTCGATGACCTCGTTGTCCACGCGAACCTCCCGGATGCCGGGCCGGGCGAGGCCCCGTCGCACGGCAGCGGCAGTATAGCCGTACACGTCCCCCGGGACCACAACTGTATAGTTGCCCACCAGGGTAACCCAACAGGAGTGGTGGGCGGTATCCCTCCGTCAGGGAGGTGGCGTCCGCCCCGCAGGCCTAGAGGTGCACCTCGCTCACGTCGATGCCGTCGAGGTGGGTCGGCCGCTCGATGTCGTGCTCGTCGAGCAGGCGCAGGCACTGGATGACGTACCGCGCCCCGTTGAGGTTGAGCCCATGCTGCCGGGTGAGACGCTGGATGGCCTGGAGGGCGAGGATGTCGCGCTGCGAGTAGCGGCGGCGGTTGGTGCTCGTCCGGTGCGGCACGATCAGGTTGAGATGCTCGTACATCATCAGCGTCCGCGGATGGGTCTCGAGGATCTCCGAGGCCACGCTGATCGTGTAGATGGGCTTGTCCAGGCCGACCGGCGCCTGAGCGACGCTCACCACTGCTCCTCCGGCCGGTCCGCCGAGTACGTGCTGCCGACCGGGATCATCCGATCCGTCCCGGCGACCGGTTGGTGTGAGTATACGGGTCTCAGGAGAGAGTGCCCCATCCCTGTTGCGAGTCACCCCTGCGGAAGGAGGGGGAACGTCGGCGGCCGGAGCCACCGGGCCGTAACCCAGGCCGGGCGCCTGCCGTTTGAAGCCACGTCGGAGGTACGGACGCCGCTTCGCGACCGAGGGTCCAGACGCAGACCCGTCCTCGCGACGTTCACAGGAGGAGTGCGAATGATCCAGCCCGATGGGCGGGCCTCGCTGGCGACCCGCGAGCGCTACCTGAAGCGTCGACGCGCCGGTCGTTTCGGCGATCGGGGTGTGGTCGCGCTCTGGCTGGGTTTCGGTGCCCTGGTGTCGTGGCTCGCCATCGCGGGGCTCGCGGGCCTGTCCTCCCACTGAGCGCCTGAACCCCCGGCCTCAGGCCGGTTCGCGGCGGCGCAGCCCCTCCACGAGAAGCTCCAGCGCCTCCGCCCATGCCCAGGGGCCGTCCACGGTGTGGGCTGTCGCCTCGAGCACCTCCTCGGGGGTCTCGGCGTCCGCGATGGCCACGGCGGTGCCCAGCGGGCCCGCCGAGCGGGCCACCCGGAGCATGGGGACGTCGCCCCCGTCGTCCCCGGCGGCGCAGAGTGCCGCCGCCTCCCACCCCGCGGCGCGGAGGTCGGCGACCGCGCTTCCCTTGTC
>JAQBPI010000052.1 GCA_028287605.1 Chloroflexota bacterium | reverse complement strand
CGCCCCAGACCTCGATCAGCTGCGCCCAGTCCTCCTCCCGGCCGCCCAGCGCGGCTGCGCACTCCGCCGCCGAGGGCGGCGCCCCGACTGCCCCGGGCACGCCGCCTGCCCCGAGCCGCTGGTGGAGCTTGTTCCACTCGATCTGGAAGGCCACCAGCGTGGGGACGAGGTCGTCGACGTCGGACGCGCTGGCCACCAGCACCGCCAGGATCGAGCCGCCGTCGTGGTACCAGCGGCGCCGCCGGCCGGGGGCGCCGGTCGGCGTCCAGCCGTCGAGGTCGTAGCCCTGGCGGGCGAAGACCTCGCTCGACTGCCCCATCACGACGAGCGAGGACTGGAGGATCTCCAGGGGCAGCCGCCGGACGGCGTAGAGGAAGGCGCCGAGGTCGAGCTCGGGGGAGGCGGCGAGCGGGTGGAGGCTCGAGCCCATCGCCCGATGCGACGACTCCAGCACCCGCAGCCGGGTCTCGCCGGTGCTGCGCAGCAGGGTGGTGTAGGTGCGGTGATAGAGCTCGACCGCCTCGGCCAGCGCGGCCGGCGCGACCCCGTCGACGGGATCGCCGGTGACCGTGGGGTGGCTCACCGCGGTGACGGCGGGGCGGAGGACTCGGTGGAGCGCCACCATCCCATTGTGCCGCTACCATGCCCGACGACATGCCACGGATCGCCGTCACCGGCTCGGTCGCCTACGACACCATCATGGTCTTCCCCGGGCGCTTCGGCGAGCACATCCTCCCCGACAAGACCCACATCCTCAACGTCTCCTTCCTCGTCGACCGGCTGGAGCGGCGCCGCGGCGGCACCGCGGCGAACATCGCCTACACCCTCGCCCTGCTCGGCGAGCGCCCGCTGCTCTGCGCCGCCGTCGGCGACGACTTCGACGCCTACGGCGCGGCGCTGGAGGAGGCGGGCGTCGACACCTCGACGGCGCTGCGCTGCGACGACGTCGCCACCGCCTCCTGCTTCATCACCACCGACCTCGACGACAACCAGATCACCGCCTTCTTCCCGGGGGCGATGGCGCGCGCGGGGGCCATCGACCTGCGCCGCCCGGGCGCCGCCGTGGACACCGTGGTGGTCGCCCCCGACGCCCCCGAGGCGATGGCGGTGCACATCGCCCAGGCCACCGAGCTCGGCCACCGCCTGGTCTTCGCCCCCGCCCAGCAGATCCCGTCGCTGAGCGAGGAGGCGCTGCGCGCCGGGCTGGAGGCCGCCTGGATGGTGGTCGGCAACGACTACGAGCTGGAGATGCTCCGCAGCCGCACCGGCCTGGGCGTCGAGGAGCTGCGCGCGCACGGTGCGCTGGTGGCGCTGACCCTGGGCGGGAGGGGCAGCCGGCTCCACTCGGGCGACGGGGTGGTCGAGGTCCCGGTGGCCGCGGTGGAGGAGGTGGTCGATCCCACCGGCGCCGGCGACGCCTATCTCGCCGGGCTGCTCGCCGGCCTGCGCCGTGGGTACGACCTCGGCCGCGCCGGGCGGATGGGCGCGCTCGCCGCCGCCTACGTCGTCGAGGTGCGAGGTCCCCAGGCACACCACTTCTCCCCCGAGGCGTTCGCGGAGCGCTACCGCTCCTCCTTCGCCGAGCTCCTGCCCACCTGATCTCCCGGCGGGACGGCCACGACCCGGTCGAAGCCGTGGGTCGCGAGCCCCGCGCTACAGTGGGTGCAGCCAGCCAGTTCCGGAGAGAACCATGGAAGACGCGGTCATCGTCAGCGCCTGTCGCACCCCCATCGGCACCATGGGCGGTGTCTTCATGGACATGCCCGCGGTCCAGCTCGGGGGAATCGCCGTCCAGGAGGCGATCCGCCGCGCCGGCATCGACCCCGAGACGGTGGAGGAGGTGCTGATGGGCAACGTCCTCCAGGCCGGCCTCGGGCAGAACCCGGCGCGCCAGGCGGCGATCGGCGCCAGCCTGTCCACCGGCGTCCCCTCGATGACCGTCAACAAGGTGTGCGGATCGGGCCTCAAGACCGTCGCCCTCGCCGCCCAGGCGGTGCGCCTCGGCGACGCCGAGGTGGTGGTCGCGGGTGGCATGGAGAACATGACCCGGGCCCCCTACCTGATGGAGAACGGCCGCTACGGCTACCGGCTCGGCCACGGCCAGCTGGTCGACGTGATGATCCGTGACGGGCTCTGGTGCGCCTTCGACGACTGCCACATGGGCGTCACCGCCGAGAACGTGGCGAAGGAGTTCGAGGTCAGCCGCGCCGACCAGGACGCCTTCGCCGCGGAGTCGCAGCGCAAGGCCGGAGAGGCGATGGCGAGCGGCCGCTTCACCGACGAGATCGTCCCGGTCCCGGTGAGGAAGCGGAAGGAGACGGTCACCGTCGAGGTCGACGAGCACCCCCGGCCCCAGACCACCGCGGAGTCGCTCGCGGCGCTGCGGGCGGCCTTCGACAAGGCGGGCAGCGTGACCGCGGGCAACGCGAGCGGCATCAACGACGGCGCCGCCGCGGTGGTGGTGATGAGCGCGTCGCGGGCGAAGGCCGAGGGGCGCACCCCGCTGGCGCGGATCCGCAGCTACGCCTCGGCCGGCGTGGAGCCGCGGATCATGGGCATGGGCCCGGTGCCGTCCGCCCGCCGCGCGATGGCGAAGGCCGGCGTCGAGGTGCGCGACATCGACCTCTTCGAGCTCAACGAGGCCTTCGCCGCCCAGTCGGTCGCGGTCGGTCGCGAGCTGGCGGTGCCCGAGGACCGGCTGAACGTGAACGGCGGCGCCATCGCCCTCGGCCACCCGATCGGCGCCAGCGGCACCCGCATCCTCACCACGCTGCTCCACGAGATGCAGAAGCGGGACGTGGAGCTGGGGCTCGCCGCGATGTGCATCGGCGGCGGCCAGGGGATCGCGATGATCGTGGAGCGCGCCTGACCTCAGAGCCCGCCGGAGCGGGGGCGCCCCGGTCGGTCAGTTCTGCCAGCTGATGCAGATCCCCGGCTGGTTGCCCGGGCAGGGGCCGATGTGCAGCGCGGCGACGCTGGCGATGAACAGCAGGATCAGCAGCAGGATCACGAGAGCTCCCAGGTTCACGTCATTCCCTCCGTGGAAGTGGCGCGTTCGTCCCGTTCGCCGCGGGTCCTTCAGAGAGGGGCTCTAAGGTATGGAAAACGTACTTTAGAAAGGTATGGAGGTCAAGCCAATTGACCACACCCGCAGAGTTCGGTTATACCTCTGTCCTGTGCCCCGGGGACCGTCCGAACCGCCCATCCCCGCCTGGCTGAAGGTCGAGCCCGGTGACGACCCCCTCGGCGGGGTGGGCGCCGCCGAGGCCGCGAGCGACACCCCCATCGCCACCACCTCCGCGTACGAGCAGGTGGCGACGCGGCTGCGGCAGCGGATCCGGCTGGGGCTGCTCCCCCCGGGCGAGCGGCTGCCCCCGGAGCGCGCCCTCGCCGAGCAGCTCGGGGTCTCGCGGGTCACGCTCCGCGACGCCCTCGGCATCCTCCAGGGCGAGGGGCTGATCGAGCGCAAGCGGGGCGCCGGTGGCGGCGCGGTGATCCTCGGGCAGCGCCGATCGCCCAAGGAGGTGAGGGCCGAGCTGCAGCGGCAGACCGGTGCCTTCGACCGCATCCTCGAGCTGCGCCTGGTGATCGAGCCGGGGGCGGCGCGGCTCGCCGCCGAGCGCCGCACCGAGTCCGACCTGCGCCGCCTCCACCTCTCCATCGAGGGGCTGGAGCGCGCCGCGCTGCGGGGACGGGAGGGGGTCGGCGAGTTCCACCGCGCCGACTCGATCTTCCACCTGACCATCGCCGCGGCGTCGCGCAACCCGTATCTCTACGAGGCGGTGGAGCGAGCCCGCAGCCGTCTCTTCACCCCCATGGCCGCGATCGAGAAGCAGGAGCTGCAGCAGGACTCGGGCGCCGAGCACCGCGCCGTGCTCGAGGCCATCATCGATCGGGACGCCTGCCGGGCGGGAGCCGCGATGGAGCACCACCTCCGCGAGGCCCAGCGCGCCCTCCACCGGCTGGTGACCCCCGAGGCGGCGGCGAGCTAGCCGGGCCGGTCCGGCGACCTCGTCAGCCCGGTGATCGTCCCCTACGTCAGGGGTGGCTCACCCGGCGATGCCCGCGAAGAGGTCGTCCTCGGGGGGGTGCACCGGTACCCGGGAGAGCGCCAGGGTGAAGTGCTCGGTGGGGAAGTGCTCGCGCAGCACCTCCTCGGGCATCCGCATCATGGGGAAGTCGTCGCTGATCTGGCTGCGGTGGGCGACCAGCGCCCGGCGCTTCACCGCGGTGAACTCGCCGCAGTCGATGCGCGCGGTGATCAGCTCGTCGGGGGTGCCGAACTCGACGTTCTCCGGATTCTGGCCGAAGGGGCTCTCCATCCCCGCCCGCTTGGCGAGCTCGATGATCGTCCGCACCGTGGAGCGGGCGAAGGCGGTGTAGTAGAGCTTCGACACCCGCCAGGGACTGCCCACCTCGGGGTAGACCCTCGGGTGCTGCGCGGCCTCGACGGCGAGCAGCGCCGCC
>JAQBPI010000044.1 GCA_028287605.1 Chloroflexota bacterium | reverse complement strand
CGTCGCCGCACGGATGGCCATCGCCTCGCCACCGGCGGCGTAGGCCACCCGCAGCGCCGGCGGCAGCGGCACCGCCGCCTCGCCGCTGCGGCGGGCGAGGGCGTCGCAGCAGCGGTCGACGTGGAGCACGAAGCCGGTGGCGGGAAGCGGCAGCCCGAAGCGCTCGAGCAGGCCGTCGTAGCGCCCGCCGGTTCCCAGCGGGAAGCCGAGCTCGCCGCTGAAGACCTCGAAGGTGGGACCGGTGTAGTAGTCCCAGTCGCGCACCGCGCCGAGGTCGAGATGGAGGTGGCCGTCGAGCCCGTGGGCCATGAGCAGGTCCCAGAGCTGGGCGAGCTCGGCGAGCGCCCGCCGCGGCCGCTCGGCGCGCAGCCCCTGGGCGGCGGCGTCGAGGATCTCGCGGCCGCCGCGCAGCGCCGGGAAGCGGAGCAGCAGCGCCCGCTCGGTCTCGCCGATCGGGGTGCCCTCGAGCGCCTCCTCGACGGCGACGAGGTCGCGGCCGCTGAGCGCCGCCAGCACCCGGTCGCGGTCGGCGGCGTCGAGGCCGGCGCCCTCGAGCAGGCCGGGGAGGAAGTCGGCGTGGCCGACGTCCACCTGGACCCCGTCGAGCCCGGCGCGGGCGAGCGCCTCGGCGGCGAGGGCGACGCACTCGGCGTCGGCGGCGATGCAGGCGGCGCCGATCAGCTCGCAGCCCGCCTGGAGGTTCTCGCGGCGGCGGCCGCCGAGCGGCGGCTGGTTGCGCAGCACCGGCCCGGCGTAGCAGAGCCGCAGCGGGTAGGGGCCCTCGCGCAGCTGGGTCGCCACCACCCGGGCGACGCTGACGGTGCGCTCGCCGACCAGGGCGAGCAGGGCGCCGTCGGCGTCCATGAAGCGGAAGAGCTGGGTCTGCTTGGCGGCGCCGACCCCCGACGAGACGGTGTCGAGGGGCTCGATCAGCGGGGTGGCCACCATCCCGTATCCCCAGCCCTCGAAGGTGCGGATCATGGCGTCGCCCACCGTCCGGCGGCGGCGCGCCGCGCCGGGGAGCCAGTCGGTGAAGCCGCCGGCACGCCCCCTGGGCGCCCCGGCGCCCTCGACGGTGGGCGCATCCTGCACGGGCCCAGTCTACCGATGAACCACCGAACGCCCGTCTGTCAACCCACCCTCGACCACCCGGGGCCGGATCGGGATCAGTACTCGTCCTCGGGGCGGACGTCCTCGTCGGCGTCGTCCTCCATCTCGAAGCCGCCGGACTCGCCGGCCTCGGCCTCGACGGGTTGCATCCCGTCGAGCTCCTCGGTGGTGTCGTCGCTGCCGGGGAGGTTCTCCTCCTCCTCCGCGGCCTCGTCGTCGATGCCGCGCGAGGCCAGCAGCGACTCCTTGGCGTAGGGGCGGAACTCCTCGCGGCGGGCGCCGCGGGCGATCGGGAAGGAGGTCTTGCGGGCGTTCTCCGGCGCCTGGTAGGTCTCGCGGATCATCACCTCGATCTTCCGGTCGTCGACCCGGGCCACCGCCGCCGAGTAGCGGTTGCCGCTGATCATCAGCGGGACCAGCCGCCGCGCCAGCTTGGTGTCGACGTCGCCGAGGTCGATGCCGCGCACCGTGCGCGCCCGCAGCTGCCCGCGATCGACGTGGAGCTCGACCACGTCACCCGGGGCCACGACGACGTCGACGCCGCCGGCGGGCGGCACCAGCACGGTGATGCCGCTCTTGCCGGGCTCCTCGGTGAAGAGGTCGACGTCGATGGCCGCGGCCATCCCCTCGGGCCGGGTCGGCGCCTGGAGCAGCGCCGAGAGCTTGCGGACGTTCTTCTGGGCGATGATGTTCAGGGGGTTGATGCGCAGCGACTGCTGGTAGGCGTCGAGCGCCTCCTCGGCCTGGCCGAGCTCGGACAGCGCCTTGCCCAGCCGGTTGAAGGTCTCCTCCTCCTCTCCGTGGCGCTCCAGCAGGGCGCGGTTGACCGCAAGCGCCTCGCTCCACCGGCTCTCCAGCGCGAGCTGGATCGCCTCCTCGACGTACATGGCCCGTGGCTTGACCCGCTCGACCTCGGCCAACGATGCTCCCCGTGCTCGGTCCGGTCCGGTGAGAGGCGCGCAACCGACGCGCGTCCGCCCACGTCACAGCCTACAAATACGGAGCCCAGGTGCGTATCCGCTACTTCGGGCCGCCGCAGCTTCGGTATGATAACGCCCTGGTGCAGCGCATCTGTTCGGTCGGGACCTGAGGGACGGACAAGGATGACCCGGGTCCTCGCCATCGCCAACCAGAAGGGCGGCGTGGGCAAGACGACCACCGCGGTCAACCTCGGCGGCGCGCTGGCCGAGATCGGCAGGCGGGTCCTCTGTATCGACCTCGATCCCCAGGGGCACCTCACCATCAACATGGGGTGCCGCTACCCCGACGAGGTCGAGCTCACCGTCTACGACCTGCTCACCAACCCCCACGTCGACCTCGACGACATCCGGATGCACTCGGAGAAGATCGGGGTCGACTTCCTTCCCGCCAACATCGAGCTGAGCGGGGCCGAGCTCGCCCTGGTCAACGAGCTGGGGCGCGAGCGGGTGCTCGAGGAGAAGCTTGCCCCCCACCTCCACGAGTACGACTTCGTGGTCATCGACTGCCCGCCGTCGCTGGGCCTGCTCAGCGTCAACGCCCTGGTGGTGGCGACCGAGGTGATCATCCCCCTCCAGTGCGAGTACTTCGGCATGAAGGGGATGCAGCAGCTCCAGCGCACCATCGACCGGGTGCGCCACAAGCTCAACCCGCAGCTGCGCATCGCCGGCATCCTGCCCACCATCTTCAAGAGCCGCACCCTCCACAGCCAGGAGGTGCTCGACCTGGTCAAGGAGCACTACGGGGACCAGGTCTTCGAGGTGCGGGTCGACGCCAGCATCCGTTTCGCCGAATGCCCGCTGGAGGGCCAGTCGATCCTCCAGTACGCCAACGCGTCCCCGGGCGCGAAGGCCTATCGAGCCCTCGCCGCCGCCGTTCTCAACGGAGACGGCCGCGAGGGGGAGGGAGGACAATGATGGCAAGCAGCTTCCGCCGTGCCCACCTCCGTGGCTCGGAGGAGCTCTTCCGCCCGACCCAGGGCGCGGGCCCGGGGGTCGCCGCCGCCGCCGCCAGCCCCACCGAGGGCCCCCCTCCGGCACGCGCCGAGGGCCTGCTGCTCCGCCTCACCGAGGAGGAGATCGCCCAGCTCGCCGACGCGCTGCACCGCCTGAAGTTCCCCCCCTCGACGCCGCACCGACCGTCGATCGCCGAGCGCGAGCAGTTGGAGGAGCTGCGTCAGAAGCTCCTCGCCGCGCTGTAGGGGATTCGCGGACGGCCGCTCTGCCGCCGGCGGTTCTGCCGCCGGTCGAGATTCGCGTGGAGCCGCTCTGCTGCCGGTCGAGATTCGCGTGGGGCCGCTCTGCCGCCGGTTGAGATTCGCGTGGGGCCACTCTGCCGCCGGTCGAGATTCGCGTGGGGCCGCTCTGCCGCCGGTCTTTACCGGGGGGAGGCTACGCCTCCCCCCGTTTAGCGCAAGACATCGTGCGCTGGCGCGCCCGATGCCGGCGCTGCCCCCCTCCACGCCGGCACTCGCCGGCGACG
>JAQBPI010000028.1 GCA_028287605.1 Chloroflexota bacterium | reverse complement strand
AGGCATCTCGGGAGCCGTGCTCGAGCAGGACATCGCGCATGGTCGGCGCGAGCTTCGCGAGCGTGGGCCATCGGCGCCGCTGCGCCGTCGCGGTGCGGCACACCTCGAGGAGACGCGAGAGCGTTCGAATCGTGGGCGACATCTGTCCGCTCTCGTACCGACAGACGGCGGCCGGTGAGGTGTGGGCGAGCCGCGCAAGCGCGCGCTGGCTCAGCCCCGCGCCCTCTCGGGCTTCTCTGAGCGCCGTGTCGATGTTCATCCCCTGATGATATCTGATCCGATAACATGGTGGTGCTGAGCCGGCGTGGCGAGGATGCCCGGCTGATCCAGGTGCGGCCGGGGGGCCGCGGTGCGCAAGAGTTTGCCCCGGCCGTTCGTTGATGTGATGAGCCCGGGGAGCCCGCCACCCCCGGGCTCTTTCTTTTCTCCCCCCGGCGCCGGCTTTCACCCGGTGCCCTCCGTACACTGCCCCGGTGAGCACGCCCGCTCCCGCCGGCTCCCCCGTCAAGCCGCTGCTCAGGGGGTACTCACACGCCGTCGCCGCCGTGGTCGGCGGCGTCGGGACCGCGTTCCTGCTGGTCCGCACCGCTGGCGACGCACCCAAGCTGATCTCGGTGCTGGTCTACGGGGTCAGCCTGGTGGTGCTCTTCGGGGTCAGCGCCCTCTACCACGTGGGCACCTGGAGCCCGGCCCGCCGGGCGCTGCTGCGCCGCCTCGACCACGCCAACATCTTCGTGTTCATCGCCGGCACGGGCACCCCGGTGGCGGTCAACGTGCTCGACGGCGGGTGGCGGGTGGCGGTGCTGGTGACGCTCTGGGGCGCCGCCCTCGGCGGCGCGGTGGCGGTGGCCCCGGTGCTGCGCATCCCCCGCCGGGTGCTCACCGGCATGTACCTGCTGATGGGATGGGTGAGCCTGGTGGTGATGCCCCAGGTCGCCGGCCGGGTGGGCGCCGGGGCGCTGCTGCTCGCCGGTGGCGGCGCCCTCTACTCACTGGGAGCGGTGATGTACGCGCTCCGCCGCCCCCGGCTGTGGCCGAGGGTGTTCGGCTACCACGAGGCCTTCCACCTCCTGGTGATCGCCGCCAGCTGCCTCTTCTACGCCTTCGTCGTGGCGTTCGTGGTCCCCCACGAGCGGCCCTGACCCGCCGATCCGGTTCTGACCTTCAACCGCGTCAGGATTGGTTTATGATTCCGTCAAGGAAGGGTTAGGGACTGACGAGCGTCGGGGGCGTCCTGGGCGGGGGGTCGCTGGGGTCCGGGACGCCGGTGCGGGTCGCGCCGGGGGACCGTGCCCGGGCGTCGCAGGTCCGCACAGAGGTCGGGAAGTGCTGACGGTGGCAACACCGGTGTCCAGGCGCCGGGATCCTCCTCCGCCGGGTGCGGCGGGGTCCTGAGGATCGGCGCGGTCTGAGTGTTCGGCCGCTGCCTCGCGTGGCGGTGACGCCACAGGAAGGGAAAGGGAAGGGAGATGTCCGTCAGAGTCATGCCGGCGCCGGACGGCGACGCCGAGGCGCAGGCGGGTTGGCACGCGCTCACCGAGACCGCCGCGGAGGCGGAGCTCCGCGGGCGGCGCGTCCGCAGCCGCAGGATCGCCGCGGCGACGCTGGCGCGCCCGCGGACGAGCGGCGTCCGGCTGCTCATCTACACCCAGGACGGGCTCGGGCTCGGCCACCTGCGACGGGCCAGCTCGGTGGCTGCGGAGTTCCTCCGCGGCGAGGCCGAGGGCTCGGTGCTCACCATCTCCGACTCGCCGCTGGGCTCGCTGATCCGCGACGTGCCCAACCACGACTACCTCAAGCTGCCCTCGATCGTGAAGACGGGGCCGGGCGACTGGCGGCCGCACTCGCTGCCCCTGGAGATCGGCGAGGTGCGACGGCTGCGGAGCCGCCTGATCCTCGAGGCCGCCACCGCATTCCGCCCCGACGTGCTGCTGGTGGACCACATGCCCCACGGCGCCCTGGGTGAGCTGCTGCCCACCCTGGCGGCGCTGCGCCACACCCCCACCCGGATCGTGCTGGGGGTGCGCGACATCATCGACGACCCCGCCGTGGTCCACGCCCGCTGGCGCTCCGAGGGAGCCTTCGACGCCCTCGCCGAGCACTACGACCAGGTGCTGGTGTACGGCTCCTCGGAGGTCTTCGACCTCCCCGAGCAGTACGGCTGGCCGGCCGAGCTGGCCCGGATGGTGCGCTTCTGCGGCTATGTCTGCACCCCCGCCCCGGTGGCGCAGCGGCGCATCCCCGCCCGCCGCCTCGGCATGGAGCCGCGCGGCAGCATGGTGGTGGCGATGGCCGGCGGCGGCGCCGACGCGCACGCGCTGATGAGCACCCTGATCGACGCCGTGCCCGAGGTCTGCGCGACGCGGCCCTCCACCTTCGTGATCGTCACCGGCCCGTTCATGCCCGACGCCCAGCGCCGCGACCTCAAGCGCCGGGCCGCCGGCCTGCCGGTGCGGCTGCGCACCATGGTCGGCGACCCGCTGCGCTACCTCGCCGCCGCCGACCTGGTCGTGGCCATGGCCGGCTACAACACCACGATGGAGGTGCTCCGGGTGGGCACGCCCGCCCTGCTGGTGCCGCGGCGCGGTCCCAGCGCCGAGCAGCGGATGCGGGCGCAGCGCTTCGCCGACCGCGGGTGGGTCTCGCAGCTCGACCCCGACCAGCTTGAGCCCGGCCGGCTGGCGGCCGCGGTGGCCGGCGCGCTC
>JAQBPI010000254.1 GCA_028287605.1 Chloroflexota bacterium | reverse complement strand
GCGGGGCGACGCGGGCCCCGGCGCTCACAGGAAGGTCGGTGTGGAGCACCAGCTGGGCGCTCGCGGTGCCCGAGGTGGCGCTGACCACGGTGTCGCCGGCGAGGTCGGCGGTGCGCACCCGCACCAGAGCCACGCCGCTGTCGCCGCTGCTCACCCGGGCGGGGATCACGGCGGCGCCGCCGCCGGAGGCGGCGACGAGGGTGAAGACGACAGGCATGTCGGGCACCGCGAAGATGTCGGTGCCGCGCTGCGCCTCGAGGGTGGCCTGCACCTCCACGGTGTCACCGGGAGCGATCGGGCCCAACGCCGCCGGCACCATGACGATCCGCTGCACCACCGCCTCGGGGGCGACCGGGGCGGTCCCCGGCGAGACCGGGGGCAGCGGCGGCGGCGGCGGCGGGAAGTGCGAGGCGGCGGCGGGGCGGCCGGTCGGGGACGGCGCGGTGAGGGGGGCGGGGGCGCCGCCGGTCGACGACTGGGCGGCCGAGGCGGTGGTCTCGCTCTCGGTCCCGGTGGTCGAGATCGAGACCGCGCTCCACTCGGTGATCGTGCTCGTCGAGACGGAGCTGGTGGTGGACGAGGTGCCGGTCGTGCAGGGACCGCCCACCGGCACCGGGCCGACGCACACCTCGGAGCGGTCCCGGGTGATCGCCACCACGGGGACGCGCAGCAGGAGGAGGGCGGTGAGGAGGACCAGCGCCGACGCCATCAGCAGGCGGCCGCCGGTCACCGGCACCCCCCGGGGCCGGCGCGCCCGCATCCTGCGAAGAAGGCTCATGCAGCGGCGATTATCATCCCTCGATCACCTCACGCACCTGAGGCCCGGCGGGACCCGCACCAGGAGACGCGCCCCCCTGTCCATCCTCGATCGCTTCTCGCTCGCCGGGCGGGTCGCCCTGGTCACCGGGGGCAGCCGCGGCATCGGCCGCGCCGTCAGCCTCGCGCTCGCCGACGCGGGGGCGCGGGTGGCGGTGTCGTCGCGCAAGCAGGACGCCTGCGCGGCGGTGGTCGCCGAGATCGAGGAGCGCGGCGGGGAGGCGATGTCGGCCCCGGGCCACGCCGGCCGCGCCGAGGACGCCGCCCGGGTCGTCGGGGAGGTGATGGAGCGGTGGGGCCGGCTCGACGTCCTCGTCAACAACGCCGCCACCAATCCCGAGTTCGGCCCCCTCCTCTCCCACAGCGAGGGCGCCGTCGACAAGACCTTCGAGGTCAACCTGAAGGGCCCGCTCAACTTCACCCGCGAGGCGGTCCAGGCGTGGATGGGAGAGCACGGCGGCAGCGTCGTCAACCTCGCCAGCATCGCCGGGCTCTCCCCGGACCAGGGGATGGGCGCCTACTCCGCCTCCAAGGCCGCGCTGATCAGCGTCACCCGCTCGCTGGCACGCGACCTGGGGCCGCAGGGCATCCGGGTCAACGCGATCGCCCCCGGGGTGGTGCGCACCGACCTCGCCCGGATGCTGGTGGAGACCCCGGAGATCCGTGACCGCATCCTCGAGCGCAGCGCGCTGGGACGGATCGCGGAGCCCGACGAGATCGCCGGCCCGGTGCTCTGGCTGGCCTCCGACGCCGCCTCGTACGTGACCGGGGCGGTCATCCTCGTCGACGGGGGCCACCTGGCCTGATCACAATCAGACCGTCGACCGGAGGACAGAGGGCGCGACCGATGGCGATGGACACGGGTCTCGGCTACTGGCTCACGCGCCGGGCGGCGCTCACCCCGCACCGCTCGGCCCTTGTCTTCGAGGGCGAGCGCTGGGACTACGCGGAGTTCAACCGGCGCGCCAACCGCCTCGCCCACGCGCTCCGCGCCCTGGGGGTCAGCCACGGCGACCGGGTCGCCTACCTCGACCTCAACCACCCGGACTTCTTCCTCACCCTCTTCGCCGCGGCGAAGCTCGGCGCCATCTTCGTCCCCCTCAACTTCCGGCTCACCGCGCCCGAGCTGGCCTTCATCATCGGCGACGCCGGCGTCCACACCCTGGTCCACGCCGAGGCCTTCGCCACCGCGGTCGACGAGATCCGCGACCGCATCCCCTGCCGCGAGCTGGTCTGCCGCAGCCCGCGCGCGGGGGTGCGCGCCCTCGACGACCTGCTCCGCGACCAGCGCGACGACGACCTCGACAACCAGGTGGCCACCGACGAGGTGGCGGTGATCATGTACACCTCGGGCACCACCGGCCGGCCCAAGGGCGCGATGCTCACCCACGGCAACCTGCTCTGGAACAACATCAACGCCACCCTGGCCTTCGACAACAGCGTCGACGACACCACCCTGGTGTGCGCTCCGCTCTTCCACATCGGCGGGCTCAACGTCACCCCGCTGACCGCCTTCATGAAGGGCGCCGAGGTGGTGCTGATGCGCAGCTTCGACCCCGGCGGCGTGCTCGAGCTCATCGCCCGCCACCGGGTGACGACGATGTTCGGGGTGCCCGCGATGTTCCTGTTCATGTCGCAGCACCCCGGTTTCGCCGCCGCCGACCTCTCCAGCATCCGCGTCCTCATCTGCGGCGGCGCCCCCGTCCCCGAGGCGCTGATCCGCCTCTACGGCGCGCGTGGCCTCACCTTCGCCCAGGGCTACGGGCTCACCGAGACCGCCCCCTTCGTCACCCTGGTGCCGGCCGACGAGGCGCTGGAGAAGGTCGGCTCGGCGGGCCTGCCGGCGTTCTTCACCGACGTGATGCTGGTCGACGACGCCGGCCAGGAGGTGACCACCGGCGAGCGCGGCGAGGTCGTGGTGCGCGGGCCCAACGTGATGAAGGGCTACTGGAACCGGCCCGAGGCAACCGCCGACGCGATCCGCAACGGCTGGTTTCACACCGGCGACGTCGCCACCCGCGACGCCGACGGCTACTACTACATCGTCGACCGCAAGAAGGACATGATCATCAGCGGCGGCGAGAACGTCTACCCCGCCGAGGTGGAGGACTGTCTCTACCAGCACCCCGACGTCGCCGAGGCGGCGGTGATCGGGATGCCCGACGAGCGCTGGGGCGAGACGGTTCTGGCCATCGTCGTCCTCAAGCCGGCGGCGGAGCCGGCGGAGCGGGACCTCCTCGACTTCACCCAGGGGCGGCTCGCCCGCTACAAGCAGCCACACCGGGTGGTGTTCACCGAGGCGCTGCCCCGCAACCCCGCCGGCAAGGTGCTGAAGTACCAGCTGCGCGAGCGCTTCGCGCCGCCGGCGGCGGTGGAGCAGGAAGCCCCCCCGGTGACCGCGTGATCTCCCACGCCGGCACCGCGCACCGGTCGCGGCGGCCGCCCGACTGCCCGCTCTGCCGCGGGCCGGTCGAGCTGACCTCGATCGAGGCGGTGCTGAGCACCAACCGCGGCTACCGGTTCCCGATGCTGCTGGTGCAGAGCTGCCCCGCCTGCGACCAGGCGGTGTCGGTCGAGCTCGCCTTCCTGGAGCGCTTCTGCGACTGCGCCGCGCACCTGGAGACCGACCTCGCCGACCACGCACCCGTTCCCCACGCACGCCAGCTGGTCAGCGTGGTCATCGAGTCGTGCGCCGCCTGCGGCCAGGTGCGCGAGGCCTACCTGAACCACTAGGTCATGCGGCCAGCTCGTTCCCCCGCTCGGTCAGCTCTCCGAACTCGCTCGCGTACCGTGCCACCGATGCGAACGGCACCATCGGCACGGCGTAGGCGGCGCAGATCTCCTCGAGCGTCTCCTGGCGGCGGGCCACGTTCTCGCTCGACACCCGCGAGGGATCGTTGCTCCCGCTCCGTGGCGCCCAGAGGTCGGGCTTCTCGGTGAGGCAGAGCACCCGGGCGTACTGCGCCCGGATCACCCGCTTGCCGCGCAGCGTGGTCCCCCACATCAGCACCGCGCCCATCGCCATCAACCCGCTGGTCGGAGCGCTGCGGTACGCCCAGTACCCGTGGACCGGGTAGTACGGGTACTCCTCGCCGCAGCCCTCCGGGGTGGTCCGGGCGTGGAGGCCGCAGCGGCAGCCGTCGTCCGGTGCCTGGTGACGAGGCGGGTCGTGCGGCGAGTACATGCAGGTGGCCTCGGCGATCTCGCCGGCGGGCCACTCGAAGCGCATCGCCATGCTCTTCAGGACGGGCTTGCCGAGCTCCAGCACCCAGCAGCGGAAGCCCACGATCGGCGTCGGCAGATCGTCCATCTCGCTACCGTGGGGGCACGGGTTCCTGCGGCTGCGGCAGCGGGAGCACGAGGGGCTCCGGGGCGGAGCGCCTCTCCTTGTGGGTCACCTCGTCAGGGGTCATCGGCTCTCTCCTCACGTACGGAGAAACTGTGCACCACTCCGGGTGCCCGCAGCTTTGTGCGACCGCCCCACATCCTCGCCGGATGCGTTCGGGCACCCATGACAACCGTACATGCCCGGACCGGTTTGCGCTCATCCTCCGGTGAGAAGACGGAGGAGGTTCGCGACCAGCGAGGTCACGGTGTCCAGCAGCGAGGGTGCGGGCACCGCCGGCGCCGGAGCGGGGAGGGGCGTGGCGGGCAGGTCGACCGGCGGCGCGACC
>JAQBPI010000247.1 GCA_028287605.1 Chloroflexota bacterium | reverse complement strand
CCGAATTCAGGTACGACGCTGACCACCCCACCTCAGCCCACGCCTCGAATACGAAAAAGGGCCCGGACACCCGGTCGAGCCCCTCTTCGCTCATAGAGAGCGGAAAGTCACGCTAGGGCGAGCACGGCGTCATCGGTCGACCTGACCGCCGACGATCTCCTCGACGAGGCGGGCGATGCCCTCGCCGTCGTCGAAGTCGGAGAGCCTCCTCATCGCCGCCTCGCGGCGGCCGGCGTGGGACTGGCGCCAGGCCTTGTTCTGGGCCCGCTTCTCGGTGCGCTGCTGCTTCGCCTCATCCGGGCTCAGCCGCAGGTGTGGGTCCACCCCGGCGTCCGGGTCGGCCGCGTGCCGGCGAACGTCGGTGCAGGCGTGGACGACCGCATCCTTCGCCGACCGTGCCCAGGGGTTGAGGTACGCGGCGTGGCAGGGCTCCTTGCGGTGCTGCGGGACGTCGACGTGCAGCGCTCGCGACCCGCTGCCGATCTGGCGGGTGGTGCTCGAGGCGGCGAAGTCGTAGCCGCTGGGCGGCTCGACGATGCGGATGCGCTGTCGCTCCAGCTTCGCCCGCGCCTCGCTCTCGATGCGGCGCCGGTGGACCTTCTCCCCGGGCCCGGTCGATCGCGGCCCTGGAGTGGTGACCGCCCCGACGTCGTGAAGATGTAGTCGGTGTCTTGCCATCGCCACTCCGGGCAGGCTCGCTCGTCCTCGGCCTGGACGGCGCGGCCGATGTCGAGCACTCGCTGGATCACGTCGACCACCGGCTGGCTGCGCGGGTTGTCGGTCTTGTTCGTAGGGCTGTTCCGGAGTCCGCCCTTGGTGCGGCCGCCCCGCACCCGGGTGAGGGTGGTGTCCACGACCAGCTCGCCGTCGCGGATCTTGCTCCAGAGCAGCCCGAGAATCTCGCCCTCGCGCATCCCGGTCAGGATGCCGATGATGACCACGCCGCCGAGCGGGTGCGCTCACGCGGCGTCGAGCAGGCGCCGTGCCTGACCCGGTGCCGGGACGGTGGGCTCGTACTTCGGCACGGTGATCGGCGCCGTGTACTTCGCGTAATTCTTGAGGATGATGTCGCGGCCGGTGGCCCACTCGCACTCGCAGATCTGGCAGAGAATGCTCCGGATGTGATCCCTCGTCGACTCGGAGACGGTGCCGACCTTGGTTCGGAGGAAGTCGTCGAGGAGGCCGACGTTGAGCCCGGAGAGTTTCACCGCCCCGAGGGCGAGGAGGATGTGGGTGCGGCAGTAGCTGTCGGCAGTGTCGTAGGTGGCTGGCTTCCAGCCGACGTATTTGCCCTTGTCGGAGTTGTTCGGGTGGTCCTTGCTGGTGGCGACGTTGAGCATGACGTAGGTCAGGGCGAAGGTGAACACCAGCTCGGCGATGAAGACTGCCGCGAGCCCGTGACCGGAAGGCGTCGGAGTCTTGACCAGCGTCGGGGAGACCGCCCAGCGGACGGCCGCCGCGGCGAGCATGCCGGTCAGCGAGCTGTGCGATCCAGTACCCGGCCGCGTCACCCAGCCCGATCCGGCCTCAGACCAGCGCCGCCAGCGTGACGGCAGGATTGAAGTGGCCGCCGGAGATGTGCCCACCGGCGTCGATCACACCGCACCCGCTTCCCGGACACGGGCGCGCTCGGCGCCGCCCTGCCCCAGCACGTCGATCCTCTCCGTGGTCCCGTCAGATCTCCTCCGCATCGTCGATTCGCGACCACACAGTCTTTGCCACACGGTTCGCTGAGGCAAACTGGCCAGCGCCCGTCCTGCCCTGGTGCTCGCCGGGATCCTCAGGTTCCGGCGGGCAGTATGCGGGTTGCCCGCCAGCCGGGTGGACGGGACGACCGCCCTCGGCGATCATGGGTACTCCCCAGCACAGACTGGTGAGTCGAGGCGTTGGAGGCCGTGTCCTGGAAGGAGGCAGCGGGATCGTCGTGAACCACCGCCAGGACCGGCCTCGTCGACGCACAGAGGAGGATGCAGTGACGAACCCGCAGGACACGCCGCCGACGCTGACGACAGATGCCGGCATCCCCGTCGAGAGCGACGAGCACTCCCTCACCGTGGGCCCCAACGGGCCCATCGTCCTGATCGATCACTACCTGATCGAGCAGATGGCGCAGTTCAACCGCGAGCGGATCACCGAGCGTCAGCCGCACGCCAAGGGGAGTGGCGCCTTCGGCCGCTTCGTGGTGACCCACGACGTCAGCGCCTACACCAAGGCGGCCCTCTTCCAGCCGGGCGCCACGACCGAGATGGTGGCCCGCTTCTCCACAGTGGCCGGCGAGCGGGGCAGCCCCGACACGTGGCGCGACCTGCGGGGCTTCTCCTTGAAGTTCTACACCAGCGAAGGCAACTACGACATGGTCGGCAACGCCACGCCGGTCTTCTTCGTGAGGGATCCGCTGCACTTCCAGCACTTCATCCGCTCGCAGAAGCGCCTGGCCAGGAACAACCTGCGTTCCAACGACATGCAGTTCGACTTCTGGACCCTGCTGCCCGAGACCTGCCACCAGGTCACCTGGCTGATGGGCGACCGGGGCATCCCGCGCACCTGGCGGCACATGAACGGCTACTCCAGCCACACCTACATGTGGATGAACGCGAAGGGACAGAAGTTCTGGGTGAAGTATCACCTCAAGACCAACCAGGGCATCGAGTTCTTCACCCAGGACGAGGCCGATCGGATGGTCGGCATCGACACCGACTACCACACCCGGGATCTGTACGAGACCATCGAGCGGGGTGACCACCCCAGCTGGACCGTCAAGATGCAGATCATGCCCTACGAGGACGCCAAGACCTACCGCTTCAATCCCTTCGATCTGACCAAGGTGTGGCCGCACAGCGACTACCCGCTGGTCGAGGTGGGGCAGATGATCCTGGATCGCAACCCCACCGACATGCACACCGAGATCGAGCAGGTCGCCTTCCAGCCCAACAACCTGGTGCCTGGCATCGGCGTCAGCCCCGACAAGATGCTGCAGGCGCGCGTGTTCTCCTACTCCGACGCGCATCGGGCCCGGCTCGGGGTGAACTACCAGCAGATCCCGGTGAACGCGCCGAGAGTGCCGGTGCGCAGCTACAGCAAGGACGGCGTGATGCGGATCCACAACGTGACGGATCCGGTCTACGTGCCGAACTCCTACGGCGGGCCGCGCGCCGACGTCGCGCGCTATGGCGAGGTGGCGGGGTGGCACGCTGACGGGGACATGGTGCACGCCGCCTACACCCTGCACGCCGAGGACGACGACTGGGGCCAGGCCGGCACCCTCGTGCGCACGGTGATGGACGACGCCGGCCGCGACAGGCTGGTGAGCAACATCGTCGGCGTGCTGCTCAACGGGGTGAGCGAGAAGGTGCTGCAGCGTGCCTTCTGGTACTTCCGCAACGTGGACAAGGACCTGGGCGACCGCGTCGAGAAGGGCGTGCGCGCCGGGCAGGTCGGGAGCCAGCCGACCTCGGCCGAGCAGGAGGTCAACAAGGTCCGCGCCGCAGCGCCCGTCAACGTCTGACCATCGGATCAACTGACACGGAGGGCCCGGCACCCCTGGGGTGCCGGGCCCTCGCGCGCCCGGCAGCCCGCATCCGGTCATCGGTCTGCGCGAGGATGACCCTGGGCCGAGCCTCCGGGTGGCGGCTACCTTCCGGTGCACGGAAGCCTGACGATGAGGGTGGTTCCCCTGCCTTTGGGGCTCACCACCTCGATCGTCCCCCCGATCGCGTTGACACGGTGGGTGAGACCGATGAGTCCGGAACCGTGTGCCGGATCGGCCCCTCCCATGCCATCGTCGCTGATCGAGAGCTCGAGCACTTCGTCACGCAGGTGGACGGCGACCGTGCACCGAGGAGGCGGTCACTGCGATCAGGACATCCGGTGGCCGGATCCAGCAGGCGACCGCCGAGATCATCGCCGAGCTGGAAGGCCGGCATGACCGGCGCCTCGCCACCGGCGGGAGCCGTCGGTGGCGCCGTATCGGCATACTCGGGCAGGTGGCCAAGGCGACGACGCACGCTCCCGAACACGGCCAGCCCTGGCTGACACCGGGGGGGCGCGGCATCGGTGCCGCCAGCCTCCTGTCCGACCTCGGACACGAGGTTCTCACCGCGCTGCTTCCCGCTTTGCTGAGCACTACCCTGGGGGCGTCGGCGAGCGCGCTGGGGCTGATCGAGGGCATCGCCGACGGCCTCGCCGGAGTGGCGCGCCTTGGTGGTGGTGCGCTGGCCGACGATCCCGTCCGCCGGCGGGCCGCCGCGGTGGGCGGCTACACCAGCACGGCCGTCCTGTCGAGCCTGATCGGAGGCGCCACGGCAGCGTGGCAGGTGGGTGTGCTTCGGGCTGGAGCCTGGGCATCCCGCGGGCTGCGTGTCCCTGCTCGCAACGCCCTCCTCGCGGACGTGGTGGCGCCGACCGCATACGGGCGCGCCTACGGCTTCGAGCGATTCATGGACAACCTGGGCGCCATCGGTGGGCCGCTCCTGGCGCTCGCCCTGGTGGCCGCCGTCAGTGTCCGCAGCGCCACCTGATCTCGGTGATCCCCGGGCTGCTGGCGACCGGGGCCATCCTCTACGCCATCCGGCACACGCGGCGCCGACGAATCGCGTGCGTCAGCCGATCCGACTTCAGGTGCGGCCGGTTCTCAAAGGTCGGCTTGGGCGGTTGCTCATCGCCGTCGGTGCCTTCGAGCTGGGCAATGTGGCGGCCACCCTCTTCATCCTCCGCGCCACCCAGGAGTTCACTCCCGCTCACGGCACCAAGGCCGCCGCGGAGATCGCGCTCGTTCTCTACACGGCGTACAACGTGGCGGCGACCGCGGCCAGCATCCCGGCGGGTCGCTGGGCCGACCGGCGTGGACATGTCCTCGTCCTCATCGCCGGCGTCGCCGCCTTCTTCGCCGCGTATCTCGGGTTCGCGCTGGCCGGAGGCATCTTGGTTCTGCTCATCTCCTTCCTCATCGCCGGCGTCGCCATCGGCTGCATCGAGACCGCCGAGCACGCGGCCGTCGCCTCGCTGGCCGCCCCCAGCCTGCGCGGTTCGGCGTTCGGCCTCCTTGCCGCCGTCCAGAGCCTGGGCAACTTTGCGGCGAGCGCGATCGCAGGCCTGCTGTGGACCGTCGTCTCGCCGTTCGTGGCCTTTGTCTACCTGGCGGGCTGGATGCTGGTGGCACTGGTCGGACTCCTGTTCCTGCGTGGCAGCCCAACAGCCAGCGGTCGCCAAGGGCGAGCTTGACTTCACCCATCGAGAGGGGCCCGGCGATCAGGCCACTGGGATGCGCCTGGTTCCCCGCGTCCTCACCGCCGTCCAGAGGCGAGAACGGCGGCGACTGCGGCCAGTCGTCGTCGAAGGCCATGGTCAACGGCTCCGGCGCCTTCTGTGATGAGACCACGGCGTCCGCGCACGACTGTCTTCACCCTGCTGCCGGACGCAGCGAAGTCCATACTGGGGGACAACGTCGATGGACCCTCTACCGATCGCCTGCGCCCTCACCCCGCCCGCCTTCGCCGACCGGGCACAAGCCTGGCGCACACTGCTCTCCGCTGGTCTGGTGTCCCGTGAGCGCCGGCCGGACGGCGTCCGCCTTCTGGTGACCCCTGGCGTCGAGAGGACGCTCCGCGGCCTGCTCGCCCTTGAGGCCGAGTGCTGCGCGTGGTTCTCGAGCACGGTGATACCAGGCGACCCTGTGGTCGTCGACCTCACCTCTGCGGGAGAGGGTCCCGCCGTCCTCGAGGCGATGATCGACGCGGCGATCGCGGGGTCCTGAGCGCCGGCGGGTCCGCCCACCCTGGTCGTTTCTCGCCGTCGCCGTATCTCTCGGTGCCGGTCTGATCGTCCTGCGCACCCGCCGCC
>JAQBPI010000209.1 GCA_028287605.1 Chloroflexota bacterium | reverse complement strand
GGCGGCTCCGAGCAGCGGCGCGGCGGTCGAGCCGACGGTGGAGACGGCGCCGCCGGCCACCGAGCCCACGTCCTGGACGGTGGCGCCGAGCAGCGCGCTCCGGGCGGGCACGCCGGCGGCGGTGAGCGCCGGGCCGGAGGATGCTCCGCCCATCGCGATGGTGGGACCCGTGACGGCCACGCCGGCGCCGCCGGCCGCCGTCGCGGCGGTCGCCCCCGCCGCCGAGACCACCGCCGGCACCACGGTCGAGGCGGAGGGCAGCGTCGGGGTCGAACCCACCGGCAGGCTGCCGCCGCCGGGCAGGAAGCCGCCCGGGGCGCCGTCGCCGGCGTCTCCCCCGCCCGCCGACGACGGCGGCGAGGAGGAGTTGGCGGCCACACCGCCCGAGTGCGAGGTGAGCAGGAGGGCGCTGGAGGCGCCGCACGTGGCGGCGGCGACGACCACGATGGCCATCCTGCGGGGGGACGTAGAAGTCACGGGGGAGAGTCCTTCGGTGGGCGACACCCCACCTGGGTCCGCCGGGGATGGGGGCACCCCGGCAGGAGAGAAACGCCAAGGGCCGGCAGATCCCTGCGGTTGTCTCGGTTTCACGGAGGGGGGGAGACCGTGGCGACCGGCTTGGGGATGGCAGCGGCGCCGGCGAGGCCGGCGCAGGGGGGTACTCGCGAGAAGCGCGAAGCGCTTCCCGCGAGTGGACGGGGGGACGTAGTCCCCCCGAGTAAGAATGTGACGCATGTCACGGACCGGCAGAAGGCGCCCGGATAGGCTTGGCGGCGAGAGCCGCCGCCAGAGCGTCGTCGACGAGGGGTGTGACTGTGATCACTGAGCCGAGCCCGCCCGCCTCCGTCCGGAAGAAGGTCGACCGCGACGAGGTCTTCGTCGAGTTCACGAAGAGCATCTGCCCGGTCTGCAAGGCGGTCATCGACGCCCAGGTCAACGTCCGCGACGACAAGGTCTACCTCCGGAAGCGCTGCAGGGAGCACGGCGAGTTCGAGGCGCTCGTCTACGGCGACGCCACGATGTACTTCGACTCGGTGCGGTTCAACAAGCCGGGCACCATCCCCCTCGAGTTCCAGACCGAGGTGGTCGACGGCTGTCCGCTCGACTGCGGCCTCTGCCCCGAGCACAAGCAGCACGCGTGCCTGGGGATCATCGAGGTCAACACCAACTGCAACCTCGACTGTCCCATCTGCTTCGCCGACTCGGGCCACCAGCCGGACGGCTACTCGCTGAGCCTCGAGCAGGTCGATCGCATGCTCGACGTCTTCGTCGCCAGCGAGGGCGAGGCCGAGGTGATCATGCTCAGCGGCGGCGAGCCCACCATCCATCCGCAGATCATCGAGATCATCGAGCTCTGCAAGACCAAGCGGATCAAGACGGTGAACCTCAACACCAACGGCATCCGCATGGCCAGCGACGTGGACTTCGTGAACCGCCTCGGCGAGCTGAAGGTCAACGTCTACCTGCAGTTCGATGGCTTCAAGGTCGGCACCCACCGCGCCATCCGCGGGAAGGACCTCCGCGAGCGCAAGAGGCGCGCCCTCGACAACTGCGCCAACGCCGGGCTCACCGTCACCCTGGTGGCCGCCGTCGAGCGGGGCATGAACGAGGACGAGGTGGGCGACATCATCCGCTACGGCATCGAGCACCCCGCGGTGCGCTCGATCGCGTTCCAGCCGGTGACCCACTCCGGGCGCCATGTCGAGTTCGACCCCATGACCCGGCTGACCAACTCCGACATCATCCACCTGGTCGCGGAGCAGCTCCCGGAGTGGTTCCGCACCGACGACTTCTTCCCGGTGCCCTGCTGCTTCCCCACCTGCCGCTCGATCAGCTACTGCCTGGTCGACGGCGGCAACGTGCTGCCCATCACCCGGATGGTCAACCCCGAGGACTACCTCGACTACGTCACCAATCGGGTGATGCCCGACATGCAGGTGCGCACCGCCCTGGAGAAGCTCTACAGTGCGTCGGCCATGCCCGGCACCGCGCAGATGACCGACCAGCTGGAGTGCGCCACCTGCGGCATCGACCTTCCCGAGGCGCTGCGCGACCTCGCCTCGAAGGCGTTCATGATCGTCATCCAGGACTTCCAGGACCCCTACACCCTCAACGTCAAGCAGCTGATGAAGTGCTGCGTCGAGGAGATCACCCCGGACGGCAGGATGATCCCCTTCTGCGCCTACAACTCGGTGGGCTACCGCGAGCAGGTGCGCGAGCAGATGAGCGGTGTCGGCATCCCCACCCTGGTGCCCAACGCGCAGCCGCTGCAGGCGATGCTCGAGGTCACCCGCTACGGCTCGAAGACGGTGCGCACCGACGGCGGCGGCAACGGCGACGCCCCCGCCGACGGCAGCGGCCACGCGCCCCGCGACGGCACCAACACCGGGAAGGGGCTGCGGTCAGGGGGGAGCGGGGGAGTCCCCCCGCAGCGACAGTGAAGGGCAGCCTGCCCGCGGAGACCCCCGAGCTCACCAAGAGCTGCTGCGCCGCCGCGTACTCCGGCGACGTGGTCGCCATGGTGCTCGGCGAGAGCTACCACCCCGGCGGCCTCACCCTCACCCGCGGGCTGCTCGGGCACCTCGGCCTCGCCTCCGGCGGCCGTGTCCTCGACGTCGCCAGCGGGCCGGGGGCGACCGCCCTGGTCGCCGCCACCGAGCACCCCGTGGAGGTGGACGGCGTCGACCTCTCCGAGAGCAACGTGGCCCGCGCCGCCGAGGCCGCCCGCGAGGGCGGGCTGGAGGGGCGGGTGCGCTTCCACGTCGGTGACGCCGAGCGTCTCCCGTTCCCCGACGGCGCCTTCGACGCGGTGGTCTGCGAGTGCGCCTTCTGCACCTTCCCCGACAAGGCCACCGCGGCGCGCGAGCTCGCCCGGGTGCTGCGTCCCGGAGGGCGGCTGGGGATCACCGACGTCACCATCGCGCCGCCGGGGCTGACCGGCGAGCTCGCCGGCCTCGCCGGCTGGGTCGCCTGCCTCGCCGACGCGCGGCCGCTCGAGGAGTACTCGTCGATCCTCGCCGGCGCGGGGATGCGCACCGTGCACACCGAGCGGCACGACCCCGCCCTGGCACGGATGGTCGAGCAGATCGACGCCCGGCTGCGGGCGCTGCGGATGATGCGCTCCACCATCCCCGCGCTCACCGGCGTCGACTTCGAGCGTGCCGCCGACCTCACCGCGCAGGCCGCGGCCGCGGTGCGGGACGGGATCGCCGGCTATGCGATGCTGGTGGCGGTCAGGGACCAGGGAACCGGCTGAGGCCGGCCTCATCCTCGAGGGTGAGGCGCGGCCGCTCCCTCGGCAGCAGGGATGAGCCGCGGCTCACTCCCCCGCCGGACGACAGGACGGCGGCGCCCCGGCACGATGCCGGCATGACAACCCTCCCTCTGCGAGGCGACCACGGGGCGTTCGCGATCGAGACCCTCGGCCTGACCAAGCGCTTCGGCGCTCGGGCCGCGGTCGACTCCGTCGATCTGCGCGTCCCCACCGGCTGTGCCTTCGGCTTCCTCGGGCCGAACGGCGCCGGCAAGACCACCCTGATCCGGACGGTGCTGGGGCTGACCCCGGCGTCCGCGGGCACGGTCTCGATCCTGGGCCTGCCCCAGCCCGACCAGCGCGTCGCGGCGCTGGCGCAGGTCGGCGCCATCATCGAGGAGCCGCGCTTCCACCGCCATCTCACCGGCCGTGAGAACCTCGCCGTCGCCGCCGCCGTCCGCGGCCCCGAGGCGGAGGGGAGGATCGAGGCCGTCCTCGAGCGGGTCGGCCTCAGCGACCGGGCGGCCGAACGGGTCGGCGCCTACTCGATGGGCATGCGCCAGCGGCTGGGCATCGCCCGGTGCCTGCTCAGCGACCCGGCGCTGCTCATCCTCGACGAGCCCATGAACGGCGTCGATCCGGCGGGCATCCACGAGCTCCGCAGGATGTTCCGCGACCTCGTCGACGAGGGCCGCACCGTCTTCCTCTCCTCCCACCTGCTCGACGAGATCGAGAAGACCTGCGACGCGGTCGCCATCGTCGACCAGGGCCGGCTCATCACCCAGGGGCTGATGAGCGAGGTGGCCGGACCGGTCAAGAACACGGTGGTGATCGGCTGCGACGACCCCGAGCGGGCTCGCATCCTCCTCGGCAACCATCGCGCGGTGCGCGGTGTGACCACCGCCGCCGGCAGGCTGCACGTGCAGCTGGTCTCCGGCAACGACGCCGCTGCCGCGGTCAACCGCACCCTCGTCGAGGCCGGCCTCGCCGTCTTCCACGTCGAGCCGGAGCGGGTCTCGCTCGAGGACCGGTTCCTCGAGATCACCTCCCGCCTGGGAGTCGCCTCATGACCGCGCACATCCTCTCCCGCATGGTCTCCGCCGAGTTCCTCAAGCTCCGCAGGCGCCGCAGCCTCCTCTGGTGGTCGCTGATCCTCTGCTGCCTCACCGTGCCGGTGGTGTACGCCGTGCTCGCCGTGCTGCACGTCACCGACGCCGCTCACTACGGACCCGCCGGCGGCGCCGAGAACCTCGGCCACTCCCTCGAGGCGCTGTCCCTGCTCGGCGGCATCGCCGGGGTGATGATCGGGGCCACCGCCGGTGCCGGCGACCTCGGCGCCGGTGTCTTCCGCGATCTCGTCGCCACCGGGCGCTCCCGCCTCGCGCTCTTCGGGGTCCGCCTCCCCGGCGCGCTCGCCCTCTTCGTCCCGCTCATCATCGCCGGCCTCGCCATCGCCACCGTCTGCTCGATCCTCCTCGCCGGGTCGCTGGCCAACCCCAGTGCGACGCTGGTGCTCCACTACGCCGCCTGGCTGCTGGTCGCGACCACGCTTCCTCTGATCCTCGCGCTCGGCATCTCGTCGCTGCTGGGCTCGCGCACCATCACCGTCGGCGTGCTGCTCGGCTGGCAGCTCGCCGCCGGCCCGATTCTCGGCCAGCTCGGCTTCCTCGGCAGGCTCCGTGACGGCATCTCCGTCCTCGCCACCGACCGCCTCCTGCCCGTGCCCAGCGGCCGCGGCGGCGACGTGGCGGCCTCGATGCCGCTGGCGGTCGCCCTGGTGGTGATCGCCGCATGGGCGGCCGTCGCCCTCGGCGCCGGCGCCTGGCGCACCCGGACCATGGACGCCTGAGCCGAGCGGCCGGTCCCGCCACGGACTAGGCTCTGCTGGTGATCCCCGACCCGGCTGACCCTCCGGACGCGCGGGCCCCTCGCCGGGGCTCGCGCGTTCCGTACGTGTCCCCCTCCCACCCGCGGACGGATCGCCACCAGGCCACCCGCGACGTGCTGCTGGCGGGGTTCCTCAGCCCCCTGGTCCTCGCCGGCCTCCGCAGCGAGAGCGGCGCGCCGCTCCGGTCCGCCTCGCTGGTCGCGGCGGTGGTGCTGATCCTGCTGGCCACCTGGTCGCTGGCGCTGCGCCGTCACCACCCGGTGGCGGTGCTCTCCGCGGTCGTCGCCGCCGCGCTCGTCCTCGACCTCGCCCTGGGCGGCAACTCCGGCGCGCTGGTCCCACAGATCGCGGTGGCCGTCTACACCATGGCCCTGGGTGCGAGCTGGCGCAGGGCGAGCGTGATCGCCGCCGCCGCGGCGCTGTCGCTCATCGTCTCGGCCGCCGTCGCCCGTCGCGACGCCGGCGTCGCGACGGTGGTGTCGCTGGCGGCGGTGATCGGCGGCGCCACCGCGGTCGGGCTGTACGTCGCCACCCGCCGCGCCTACATCGACGCGCTGCAGCAGCGCAACCTGCACCTCGAGCGCGAGCGCGCCCTGCTGTCCCAGCAGGCCGTCGCCGAGGAGCGCGTCCGCATCGCCCGCGAGCTTCACGACGTCGTCGCCCACCACGTCAGCCTGCTCGTCGTCCAGGCGGGCGGCGTCCGCGTGGCCCTCGGTCCCGACCACCCGGCGCGCCCCGTCCTCGAGTCGATGGCGGCGACCGGCCGTCAGGCGCTGGACGAGATGCGCCGCATGCTCGGCCTGCTGCGGATCGGCGAGACCGGCTCGTCTCCCGGCCTGGCCCCGCAGCCGGGGCTGAGCGACATCGAGACCCTCGTGGCCCAGACCCGCGCCGCCGGCCTGCCGATCGAGCTGAGCGTCGAGGGCGACCCCCGCCCCCTGCCGGTGGGCGTCGACCTCTCCGCCTACCGCATCGTCCAGGAGGCGCTCACCAACGTCATCAAGCACGCCGGCCCGGCGCGGGTGCGGGTCGCCCTGCGCCACGGCGAGCACGCCCTCGAGATCGAGGTGCTCGACAACGGCAGGGGGAACGTGGGTGCCGCCAGGCCCGCCGGCCACGGCCTGGTGGGGATGCGGGAGCGGGTGGCGCTCTTCGGAGGCGAGCTGGTCACCGGTCCCGCCCCGCGGGGGGGCTTCTCCGTGCTCGCCAGCCTTCCCCTCGACAGCCTGCCGCGGTGACCGCCATCCGCGTGCTCCTCGTCGACGACCAGGCGCTGATGCGCGGCGGCTTCCGCATGATCCTCGAGGCCCAGCCCGACATCACCGTCGTCGGGGAGGCGGGTGACGGGCTGGAGGCCGTGGAGGAGGCGCAGCGCCTCTCCCCCGACGTGGTCGTCATGGACATCCGCATGCCCCGTTGCGACGGCGTCGAGGCGACCCGGCGGCTGCCCCGCCACCGGGTGCTGATCCTGACCACCTTCCACCACGACGAGTACGTGGTGGAGGCGCTGCGCGCCGGCGCGAGCGGCTTTCTCCTCAAGGACGCCACCCCCGAGGAGCTGGTCAACGCCGTCCGCGTCGTCGCCGCCGGGGACGCCCTGCTGGCGCCGTCGGTGACCAGGCAGCTCCTCCGCCACGTCGTCGCCCGGCTGCCCGGTCCGGCGCCGCCGCGCGACGCCGCCCTCGGCGAGCTCACCGAGCGCGAGCTCGAGGTGCTCCGGCTGCTCGCCCGGGGCCTGTCCAACGCCGAGATCGCGGCCTCGCTCAGCGTCACCGACGCGACCGTGAAGACCCACGTGTCCCACGTGCTCGACAAGCTCGGGCTGCGCGACCGGGTCCAGGCGGTGGTGCTGGCCTACGAGCTCGGCCTGGTCAATCCCGGGATCGCGGAGCAGCGCTGAGGGGAAGGCGGACATCCATATCCCCCAACCAGTGGACGCGCCGGCACCGACAGGACTGTAAGGTGTGTGCCAGACTGAGCCGCCAACCCGCCTTCGGAGAACCGCACTTGGCTGTCCACCCCGACATCCCGATCACCGCCGAGGGGCGCAAGGCGCTCGAGACCGAGCTCGATCAGCTCGTCCGGGTGAAGCGGCCCGCGGTGGTCGCGCTCATCGCCCAGACCCGCGAGCAGGGTGACCTGCGCGAGAACGCCGGGTACCACCAGGCCCGTGAGGACCAGAGCATCATGGAGGGCCGCATCGCCGAGATCGAGGAGACGCTGCGCCGTGCGGTGCTGATCGACGTCCCCAGGAATGCGAAGGTGGTCGAGCTGGGATGCACGGTGACGGTGCACGACGAGTTCGGCGAGACCACCCTCCAGCTGGTCGGTCCCACCGAGACCGACCCCGCCGCCGGCCGGATCTCGGCGGGCTCCCCGGTGGGGAAGGCGCTGCTCGGCCACCGCGCCGGCGACAAGGTCCGCCTCAACACCCCGGGCGGCGCCCGCGAGATCGAGATCCTCACGGTGAGCGGGCGGTCCTGAGCATGGCCGTCACCGGGGTCCACGGCCTCCTCTACAGCTCGAAGCCGGAGGAGCTGCGTGACGTGCTTCGGGACGCTCTGGGGTTGCGCCACGTCGACGCCGGCGGCGGCTGGCTGATCTTCGCCCTGCCCCCCGCGGAGCTCGGCGTCCACCCTGGCGAGACCCCGCACCACGAGATCAGCCTGATGTGCGACGACCTCGACGCCACCGTCGACGAGCTGCGCCGGAAGGGCATCGTCTTTCGCGACGACCGGCAGGAGGCGAGGTGGGGACTGACCATCACCATGCTGCTCCCCGGCGACCTCCCCGTCCTTCTCTACGAGCCCCGGCACCCCACCGCGATCTGAGGCGTATCCTCGTCGGTCGAGGTCGTTCGACAGGAACGCGGAGGCCGGAGAGCGCCATGAAGAAGATCCTTCTCAGCGAGGACCAGCTTCCCGACCGCTGGTACAACATCCTCCCCGACCTGCCCGAGCCGGTCGGCCCCTTCCTCCACCCCGCCACCCTCGAGCCCATGGGCCCGGCCGACCTCGCGCCGCTCTTCCCGATGGCGATCATCCAGCAGGAGGTGTCGGCGGAGCGCTGGATCGACATCCCCGACCCGGTCCGCGACGTCTACCGGATGTGGCGGCCCACCCCCCTCTACCGCGCCGACCGGCTGGAGAGGGCGCTCGACACCCCGGCGAGGATCTTCTACAAGTACGAGGGCGTGTCCCCCGCGGGCTCGCACAAGCCGAACACCGCGGTGCCGCAGGCGTACTACAACGCCGCCGAGGGGATCCGCCGGCTCGCCACCGAGACCGGCGCCGGGCAGTGGGGCTCGGCGCTCGCCTTCGCCGGGGCGCTCTTCGACATCGAGGTGCTCGTCTACATGGTGCGCATCTCCTACGACCAGAAGCCCTACCGCAGGGCGCTGATGGAGACGTGGGGAGCGCAGGTGGCGGCCTCGCCGTCCGACCGCACCAGCTTCGGGCGCTCGGTGCTCGAGCGCGACCCGCAGTCGCCGGGCAGCCTGGGCATCGCCATCTCCGAGGCGGTGGAGGAGGCGGCGACCCGCGAGGACACCCACTACGCGCTGGGCTCGGTGGTCAACCACGTGCTCCTCCACCAGACCGTGATCGGGCTGGAGGCGATCAAGCAGATGGAGATCGCGGACGCCTACCCCGACGTGGTGGTCGGCTGCGTCGGCGGCGGCTCCAACTACGCCGGCCTGGCCTACCCCTTCATCGCCGAGCGGCTGAGCGGGCGGCAGCCGTCCACCCGGTTCGTCGCCGCCGAGCCCGCCGCCTGCCCCACCCTGACCCGCGGCGTCTACGCGTACGACTTCGGCGACACCGCGGGCATGGGCCCGGTGGTGCCGATGCACACGCTGGGCCACAGCTTCGTCCCCGACCCCATCCACGCCGGCGGGCTGCGCTATCACGGCGACGCTCCCTCCCTGTGCGCGCTGGTGCGCCGGGGCATCGTCGAGCCCCGCGCCTACACCCAGAACGAGTGCTTCGCCGAGGCGGTGCGCTTCGCCCGCACCGAGGGCATCCTGCCCGGCCCGGAGCCGTCCCACGCGCTCCGCGCCGTCGCCGAGGAGGCGCTCGCGGCCCGCGAGGCGGGCGAGGCCCGGACCATCCTGGTCAACCTGTCCGGCCACGGCCACTTCGACATGTCCGCCTACGACGCCTACTTCGCCGGCCGCCTCGAGGACGTCGAGCTGCCCCAGGAGCGCATCGACCGCGCCCTGGCCGAGCTGCCTCGGGTGGGGGCGTCTGCGGAGAGTCGCTGAGCCCGGCGCCGCGGGTGACCGCCGCCGTTCTCGTCAGCCCCCGTGAGTGGACTCGGAGGATCCAGTCGAGGTAGCCCGGGTCGCAGCCGACGGATCGGCCGCTGCCGCCAAAGGACTGTGAAGCGAGTCGCCGACGCTCTTGCGGCGTCTCCCCCGGTCGAAGGGATGGGCACCCTTCTGAGCGGCTTAAGATGTTGCTGGGCTAGGACTCCCCGGTGTCCGCCCCGGGATTACAGGGGCTCGCCGCGAGCCGATTCCCCGTTACCGTCGGGTAAGGGTGAGATCCGCACGGCACCGGCTGTTGTCCGCCATCTCGGGATCGGCACTGCTCAGAGAGTAGTCACCGGCACTGTGCGGACCGACGGTGAAGTTGCCGTCGGCGGTGACCAGGGGTCGGGGCACGGTGATCCCGGCGAGAAGGATGAGGTGGGCGAGGTCGTGCTGAGTAGTGTCGAGCTGAAAGTTGATACCACCACCACAGTTCGCCATCATCAGCGACCAGTGGTACGACTCGCCGTCCTGGAGCGCGATCGGCTCTGCATTGGCCGCGTTGAAGACGTAGTGCGACATATCGACGTAGCGATGCCATGGACCCCAACCATGGACCACATTCAAGCTGATCACGCAGGCAGCCACGCAGGCGGGAGCGGCCACGGCGGCGACGCGGAGGGCTGGCGACCCGGGGATGAATCTCATGCCGGGCAGCGTAGCCCACTTGCCGCGTCCACACTATGCACTATGCCAACGCGTGACGTGCCCGAGCTTCAGCGAGACCACCACCGGGGCGATGATCGAGTTCTCCACCTCAACGCTGACTGCCGTTGGCGCTCAGAGGCGAGCTGTCACTCCACGTAGTAGCGGCCGACGGCGGCCAGGCGCTCGGGTTCCGGCACCCGCTCGCTCGTGATCAGCGGCGTGGTCCAGTGGTCGACGGCGGTGGCGTCGAGGACGACCGCATCCCCCGGGCCGAGCTGCAGATGCTCCTCGCCGCACCCCGGTGCCTGGAGGCCGAGCGCACCGCCGTTCTCGGCCGGCGGCACGGCCAGGCAGATCAGGAGCTGCGCGGTGCCGTAGCGGTCCCGGTGGCGCGGGAGGAAGCCGCCCGTCCCGTACCGGGTGACCCAGCACCGGAAGTCGGCCAGCCCAGGGGCTCGGTCGTGCGGCCGGACGATCCGGAGCACGGTCTCCACCAGCTCCCTCCCCAGCAGGGTGCGAATCGGGTGCTCCTCGTCATCGACCTGCCGCTCCTCCCAGCGTTGCCTGCTGCCCTCAGCGAGCGTGACCATGCGGCCCGGCAACCGACGCGCCAGAGCCGCGAGTGTGGACGCCCGGTCAGCCGGGATGAGACCCGGCAGGGACGTGTAGCGCCGCTCTGCATAGGCTTCTGCGTCGGACACCCGGGACACTCATCGCCTCACGAACAGCTGCTCGCCTGCGGGGCGGCAGCTTCGCCAGTGTAGCCCGGGCGTGTTCCACGCCTTCGGCCCGGTCAACCGAATCGCAGATCAACCGTGAAGCGTGGCTCCACACCGTCATGCGCCTGCGGCGACCCGCGGAGGTGCTGGCCGGGACGATCCCACTGCCCAGGAGGGCGACGGTCTCCGCTGTAGACGCAGTCGCGGGGCCTGAGTCGGCTTGGAGGTCCGCCCGTGGATGGCGGGACGCGCCTCTCTCGGATTGACGGGAGCGCCAGGGTGGCGGCATGCTGGCGCTCTCGTGGCCGGCGACGAGGTGCTGACGCGTGGATCGAGCTATCGGCAGGCCCCGGAGGGTGGCTGGGTGACGATGTCAGCCGAAGAGGGCAGTTCGATGGCGATCGGGCAGATCATTCGCCAGGTCCGCGAACGGAAGACCCTCTCCCAGGACGAGCTGGCGCTGAGGCTTCGCGACGTGGCGGCGAACGACGGTCAGCATCCACAGACCACCCGGCGGACGATCAGCCGCTGGGAGCGGGACAGCCGGATACCGCAGCCGGCGTACCGGCGGTGGCTGGCCGTCGCGCTCGACCTCCCCGTCGAGACGCTGAACCGGGCGGTGGCCGCCAGCCAGAGCGACGTCCCGAGCGACGCTCGCGCGGTGCACGACGACAGCTTCGGTGCCAAGCTGCTGGAGAGGGACGAGACCGTGCTGAGCTGCGAGGCGGGTTTCTTCGCACATCTGGCGTCGCACCGGCCCCGATGGGCCGGCGCCCAGCAACTTGGCGGGAAACGTTATCGACCTCGATCTGGAGATCCTCATCGACATCGGAGAGGATGGCTGGGCGCGCCTAACCCACAGGCATGAACTACTCAACTTGACCAAGCGGCCCGTGTGCCGGGTCGTTCGTGAGCTCTGGTTCGAGCACACGCATGGACCTCTTGTCATCACACCGCTGGACGAGCACGACCGCCGGGTCGTCATTCAGCGGATCCACGACGCAGCCAACTTTGCCAAGTTCGCATGCCAGATCTCCCCGGCCATCCAGCCGGGCGAGTCCGCCGTGGTTCGGTTCACGTGCGAAGGTGGACGGTTCGTCAGCGACCACTACTGGCGCCAGTTGCTGCCACGCTTCACGCGCCATCTGATGATCCGCATCTGCCATCGGCGAGCCAGACGCCTCGTCAACTGCACTGCCTTCGAGGAGCATCCTGATGGATCGGAGAACTCCATAGCGGAGAGACTCACCTGGGACTACGAGAATACGGATGTTGCCATCACGCTGACCTGCGAAGGCCTGACTTCCAATCAGGCCGTCACCCTGCGATGGGAGGTCAGCCCTGAGCCTGCGTGACGAGGTTGAGGGTGTCCTCCGTGCCTGGGACAAGTACGAGCGCAGTCGTGGCGCCAGCCCAGTCATCGACTACGACTGCTACCCGTTGGAGACGGAGGTCCAGCCGGCCAGAGATCGGCTCGAGGTTTTTGGTCGTCTTTGCGAACTGAGGCGCGAAGCAACGCTGGTCGGCGAGACGCGCTTGGTCGGCCGCATAGAAGCCGACCTCGCGTACCTCTGCGCCTTGCTCGGCGAACGCATGCCTCTCGACGCCTACGTTCGCGCGACACAGGGCTGCGGGGCTGCTGGCTGGACGGACGCACATGTTACGGCCTCCGGTGATCTAGCCCGCGACCGACTGGCCTCACTTGGGATCGCCTGGGGCGTGGAGACAGACTCCTCGTTGGCGGAAGCAGAAGGCCGGCTCGGCGTCGAGGAGGCGCCCGATGCGATACGTCGGGCTGTAGCTGAGCTGGAGCCAGCGGTCCGCAGACTCACCGGGGCGAACGCCACCTACGAACTCGCCATCGAAGCCGCGGACGTTGACGCGTATTGGTCGTACTGGCTCGACGGCGTCGCCCAGTATGTCCGCTTGCGACTGAACGTGCGAAGAGCACAATTCACGATGACGCAAGTACGCCAGTTCGCGCTGCACGAGGTGCTCGGCCATGCTCTCCAAAGCGTATGTCTGGCCGAGCGATGTGTCCGCGAAGACGTATCCTGGGTTCGCCTGTTGTCAGTGCATGCTCCATATCAGGTCCTGTTCGAGGGCCTCGCCCAAGCGCTCCCGCTCGTGGTAGTGCCCGAAGATGAGGCGCTTGTTGCGCGCGTGAGCCTCGCGCATTACCTCGAACTCGTCCGCTCGGAACTCCACCTCGCAGTGAACTCAGGGGCTGACATCGAGCAATGCGTCCTGCATGCTCGCGCCCGCGTGCCCTTCTGGAGTGAGAAAGAGATCGCAGATGCGCTGACCGACCGCGGCGTCGATC
>JAQBPI010000186.1 GCA_028287605.1 Chloroflexota bacterium | reverse complement strand
ACCGCGACCACGCCGGCAGCGCCGGCCGCAGCGCCCTGCACGGCGTCGCGGAGCTTCTCTGCGACCACGACGAGGCGGTCGCCGTCTGGCGCTTCCGGCATGCGCTGATGGCGGCGCGCACCATCGGCGCCCGCCCCGGCACCGGTGGCTCCGCCGGCGTCGAGTACCTGCGCTCCACCGTTGAGCGCCGCTTCTTCCCGGAGCTCTGGGAGGTCAGGACCAGGCTGTGAGGGAGGTGGGCTGATGGAGGCGAGCGAGGCCATGGAGCACGCTCACAAGACCGAGGAGGCGGTGTCCCACGGTGACTTCGGGCGCCGCGTGGCGATCCTGATCGCGGTCCTCGCCGCGCTCCTCGCCATCGCCACGCTGCTCGGGAACCAGGCGACCGCCGACGCCATCCTCTCGCAGGAGCGCGCCACCGACACCTACAACGAGTACCAGGCCGACTCGGTCAAGGAGAAGGTGAGCGCCGACGCCGCCCTCATCCTCCGCCAGATGGGCGGCGACGCGGCGGCGAAGGCCGCCGACCTGGAGCGCACCGCGGCGAGCGAGGCGGCGAAGCGCAAGGGCCTGCTGCCCCTGGCGCGGTCGTTCGAGGCCTCCCGCGACACCGCCGAGCACCGCCATCACGGCTACCAGTTCGCCGAGTCGGCGCTGCAGATCGCCATCGTCCTGGCGTCGGTCTCGATCGTCGCGCGGTCGCCTGCGCTGGTCCTGGGGAGCGTGGGGCTGGGCGTGCTCGGCGTGCTGCTGATCGTCGACGGCGCCACCCAGCTGGTCTGGCTCGGCTGAGCCGCGCTCGACCGCCGCCCTCAGGCGTCCTTCCACCCCGCGCTGCCGCCGCGGCGCGCCGCCACCAGGCCGGCGACGATCGAGAGCGCGATCTCGGGCGCGGTGCGGCCGCCGAGGTCGAGCCCCACCGGGGTGCGGATCGAGGCCACCTCGGGGTCGCCCGCGCCGCCGGCGCGCAGCGCCTCGAGGTGGTGGGAGGTGTGGCGCCGGCTGCCCATCAGGCCGAGGTAGCGGGGGTGGCGGGGGAGCAGCCGGGCGCAGAGGTCGACGACGTCCGGAGCGTCGTGGTCGGTGAGCACCGCGTAGAGCTCGTCGCCGGCGAGCGCCGCCTCCAGGGCGTCGAGCCGGTCGACCACCGCCTCCGCGTCCCAGAGGCTGCCGCGCAGGCGCTCGGCGCGGCTCTCCACCAGCACGGTGCGGAAGCCCACCGCGGTCGCCCACTCCAGCACCGCCGCGGCCACCGGGGTGGCGCCGCCGACCACCAGGGTGGGACGGGCCGGATAGGGCTCGAGGTGGACCTCGATGCTGCCGAGGTCGTGGGTGTAGGTGCGCAGCCGCGGGCCGCCCTCGTCGAGCGCGGCGCCGGCGTCGTCGAGCGCGGCCGAGTCGAACTCCGAGCAGCCCAGGGTGCCCGCGAGCGGTCCCGCCCGGCTCATCAGCAGCTTCGCCCCGGCGCGCGAGGGGGGCTCGCCGCCGGTGCGCACCACCGTCGCGGCCACCACCTCCTCGCCCCGGGAGAGGCTCTCCGCCAGGCGCTGCTCGACGCTCGTCACACGGAGGGCACCGTCGGGACGGTCGCGAGGTGCCGCATCAGGGCTCCGAACTCGGCGAAGCTCAGGCTCTGGTCGGCGTCGGAGAGCGCCTGCTGGGGTGCCGGGTGCACCTCGATGAGCAGCCCGTGGGCGCCCACGGCCCTCGCCGCCCAGGCCATCGGTGCCACGTACGGGCGGTAGCCGGTGCCGTGACTGGGGTCGACGATGACGGGGAGGTGGGTGCGCTCGCGGAGCACCACCACCGCGGAGAGGTCGAGGGTGTTGCGGGTGGCGCTCTCGAAGGTGCGGATCCCGCGCTCGCAGAGGATCACCTGCTGGTTGCCGTGGGCGAGCACGTACTCGGCGGCGCCGAGCCACTCGTCGATGGTGCTCGAGAGGCCGCGCTTCAGCAGCACCGGCCGGTCGACCTTGCCGAGCTCGCGGAGCAGGTCGAAGTTCTGCATGTTCCGCGCGCCCACCTGCAGGATGTCGGCGGCCTGGGCGAGGCGCTGCACCTGCTCGACCGCCATCACCTCGGTGATGATCGGCAGCCCGGTCTCGCGCCCCGCGGCCACGAGCAGCTCGAGGCCGCTCCAGCCGAGGCCCTGGAAGGCATAGGGCGAGGTCCGCGGCTTGAACACGCCGCCGCGGAGCACGTGCGCGCCCTGGTCGCGCACGAACCGGGCGGTGTCGCCGATCTGCTCCGCGCTCTCCACCGAGCAGGGTCCGGCCATCACCGCGAACCCGGCGCCGCCGATGAGCAGCCCGCCCGCCTGCACCACGGTGTCCTCGGACCGGGAGGCGCGGTCGACCAGCCTGTGCTTGGAGCGGCGCGCCGGCGGGCTCTCGGTGACGACCACGGCCTCGAGCGTCTCCGCCGCCGACTCGTCGGGCCGGGCCCCGGGCAGCTGCCCCGGCTGCGGATGCTCTCGCAGCGCCTTGGCCGGATAGCTGCCCAGCACCTTGATGTACGGCGCGGACGAGCGCAGCTCGTCGAGCGCGGCCGCGGTGCGCGGCTCGGCGACGTTGCCCTCGAAGTCGAGGAAGAACATGTACTCCCACGGCTTTCCCGGCCGGGGGCGCGACTCCAGCTTGGTCATCGAGTGCCCGCTGCCGGAGAGGATCTCCAGGCAGCGCAGCAGCGCCCCCTCCTCGTGGCGGGTCACCAGGATGAGGCTGGTCTTGCAGGGGATGCGCGGATCCACGGCCACCGGGCTGCGCGAGAGCACCACGAAACGGGTGTAGTCGGCGTCGCTGTCGGAGATGCCATGGCGGAGGATGGCGAGCCGGTTCGCCGCCGCCGCCTCCGGCGGACCGATGGCGGCGACGCCGGCGTCGCCCGCGGTGGCGACGGCGCGCATCGCCTCGGCGCTGTCCATGTAGGTGGTGGTCGCCACCTGCGGCAGCGTCTGCAGGAACTGCGCGCACTGCTCCAGCGCCTGCGGCTGCGCCAGGATGCGGCCGAGCGAGGCGAGCGGGACCATGTCGGGCGCGGCGAGGCAGTGGTCGACCTTCCAGGTCTCCTCGCCGACGATGAACACCGCCTGCTCGCGGAGCAGCGCGTAGACCTCGGTGATGCTTCCCGCGCTGGTGTTCTCGATGGGCACCACCGCGAGCTCCGCCTCGTCCGCGAGCAGCGCGGCGACGGCGGCGCGGAAGGTCGGGTGCCCGACCAGGTGGGCCTCGAGCCCGCGGCCGGCGACGAACTTCTGGGCCGCGAGGTGGCCGGTGGAGTGCTCGACACCCTGGAACGCCAGCCGCACCCGCCCGGTGTCGTCACCGGCCAGCTGCGCCGACTGCTGGGAGACGGCGTGGCTGATGATCTCCTGGAACACCCGCCGGACCAGGTTGGCCGACACCCCCAGCTGGCGGGCGGTGCCCTCCACGGCCTCGAGCACCCGACGCTCCCGCTCCGCGTCCTGGATGGTGGACGCGCTCCGCTCCTTGGCCCTCCCGATCTCGCCGACCAGGTCGAACCGCCGTGCGATGAGCCGGACGAGCTCGGTGTCCACGCCGTCCAGGCGGCTCCGGAGGGCTTCGATCCGATCCGTGGTCATCGGTGCAGCTTACCGGTCGGAGCTCGGCCGACCGGCGGCCAGGCGGGCGTATAACTCGACACCATGACCATGGCCCCGGGGCTCGGCGCCGAGTTCGCCGGCTATCGCATCGAGGCGATCCTCGGGCGAGGCGGTGTCGGCCTCGTCTACCTCGCCGAGGACCTCAACCTGCCCCGACGGGTCGCGCTGAAGATCCTCCGGGCCGAGTACGCCGAGGACCCGCAGTTCCGCGAGCGCTTCGTCCGCGAGTCGCGGCTGGCGGCGTCGCTCGACCACCTCAACATCGTCCCCATCTACAGGGCGGGCGAGGCCGGCGGCGTGCTGTACATCGCGATGCGCTACGTGGACGGCACCGACTTGCGCCGGCTGCTCACGGCCGAGGGACCGCTCGAGACCGGCCGCGCCCTCGGGATCCTCGCCCAGGTGGGCAGCGCCCTCGACGCCGCCCACGCACAGGGTCTCTGCCACCGCGACGTCAAGCCGGCCAACATCCTGGTCACCCCGGGCGTCCACGGCATGCCCGACCAGGCCTACCTGGTCGACTTCGGCATCACCAAGCGGACCAGCACCGCCGGGCTCACCGAGGCCGGACAGTTCGTCGGCACCCTCGACTACGCCGCGCCCGAGCAGATCCGCGGCCTGGCCATCGACGCGCGCACCGACGTCTACTCGCTGGGCTGCGTCCTGTACGAGTGCCTCGCCGGCGTCGCCCCGTTCCGGCGCACCAACGACCTCGGCACCATGCAGGCACACCTCTCGGCGCCGCGGCCGCGGCTCTCCGCGGTCCGTCCGGAGATGGGTCCGGCCATGGACCACGTGCTGTGCACCGCGATGGCGCCGGATCCCGACGACCGCTACGGCTCGGCGCTGGCGCTGGTCACGGCGGCGCGCGCCGCCCGGCCGTGGAGCGGGGTGGACCGGCGC
>JAQBPI010000183.1 GCA_028287605.1 Chloroflexota bacterium | reverse complement strand
CGCCCTCGCCGGGGCCGCCGCCCTCGGCGGCCACCCCGCCACCTGGACGCCGCGGGCGCCGATGCCCACGGCGCGCTCCTGGCTGGGGGTCACCGCCGCCTCGGACGGCCGCATCTATGCCGTCGGCGGGCTCAACGGCCGGCCCCTCGACACCGTCGAGGCGTACGACCCCCATGCCGACCGGTGGTCGACGATGCCGCACCTGGAGACGGCGCGGTGGGGGGTGGCCACCGCCACCACCCCGGACGGCCGGATCTTCGCCATCGGCGGCATGTCGGACCGTCCCCTCGACAGCGTCGAGGTGTACACGCCGGGAGGCGCCTGGTCGCCGGCCGCGCACCTCGCCACCGCACGCTGGGGGGCGGCCGCGGTCACCGGGCGCGATGGCCGCATCTACGTGCTCGGCGGCTTCGCCGGCCGCGACGACCGCCACGCGCTGGCCTCCGTCGAGGTGTACAGCCCCGACACCGCCACCTGGAGCGTGGTCGCCCCGATGCATCGGGCGCGGGGGGCACTCGCCGCGGTCGCCGCCCCCGACGGCCGCATCTACGCGCTGGGCGGGGCCGACGGCCCCGACTTCGCCGACGTGGAGGTGTTCAGCCCGCCGGACGACAGCTGGGTCGAGGCCACGCCGCTGCCCTCGCCGCGCAGCGGGCTCGCGGCGGGCATCTCCCCCGACGGCAGCGTCGAGGTCATCGGCGGCTACACCACCCACGCGGTCGCCACCGTCGAGGTCTACTCGCCGGGCACCCGTCGCTGGAGCGCGGGCGTCCCCCTGCCCGTGCCCCTCTACACCGCCGTGGCGAGCACCCCCGACGGACGCGTCTACGCGATCGGCGGCGGCACCGACACGGGCGGCGTCCAGAGCGTCTACATGCTCACCGAAGGGTGACACCGACCTCCCCCCCTGCGGTCCGGAACCGTCCCGTCCGTGGGGCTTCTCCCCGCCCGGTCGACGGTCCGACAATTGAGGAGACATGCGACCCGCCAGGAGGGGTGTGGAAGATGGGCATTCCCGGAAGCCGGGGAGGCCGGCGCCGCCCATGGGAGAGGCGCCGGCCGTGACGTCCCGAGAGGGTGGGGCCGCGTCCCGGGAGGGGAGGTCAACGTCCCGAGAGGGGGAGCCCACCGTGCTGCACCTGTTCGACATCGCCGCCGTCCACGGACCGACTATCCTGCCGCTCAGGGGTTCGTCGAGCGGGAGGCGATCGCCGGGGATGCATGAGTACCTCGAGGTGACGGTCTCGACCGGGGTCGAGCTCCAGCCCCTCGACAGCGACCGGGTGACCATCGGCCGGCATGCGGGCAACGACATCGTGCTCGCCGCCGACGACAGCGCCTCGCGGCTGCACGCCGTGCTCGAGCGGCTCGGCCCCGGCTGGTGGCTGCGCGACCTGGGCAGCCGCAACGGCACCTACGTCAACGGCACGCGCGTGGCCGGTGGACGGGCGCTGCAGCACGGCGACGAGCTGCGCATCGGCACCACCCGGCTGGTGTACCGGATCAGCCGGCCCACCGACGACGACCAGGCCGTGACCCTGGCGCGCGAGCCGGCGCCCCCGCTCACCCCGCGCGAGCGCGAGGTGCTGGTGGCGCTGTGCCGGCCGGTGTTCAGCGGCGACGTCCTCGGCGTGCCCGCCTCGACGCGGAGCATCGCCGCCGAGCTCGTGGTCACCGAGGACGCGGTCAAGCAGCACCTGCTGCGCCTCTACGACAAGTTCGCGCTGCCGCCCACGTCCTCCGGCAACCGCCGGGTCGAGCTGGCGAGGGAGGCGGTGCTGCGGGGCGCGGTGAGCCCCACCGACATCGGGACCGGGGGCGGGCGGAGCGCGTCGCGCTGACCCGGCGCACGCGGCGGACGCCGCGTGCCGGACTGTGAGAGGAGGAAGGGAATGAGAAGCGAGCAGAGCGGCCGCCGCGCCGCAAACCGGGTACGCCGCGCCCTGCTGGCGGTGACGGTCTCCGCCACCGCCGGCATCGTCGCGGCGGCGCTGCTGGCACCGGGCAGCGGCTCCGTGGCCCCGGCGCCCGCGGGCCTGCGCATCGCCGGCGCCTCGTTCGGCGTGCTGGTCCCGGCCATCCCCCCGACCCCGCGGGCGACCCCGGACGTGGTGTCCTCCAGCCCGTCGGCCGCCCCGGCTACGGACGAGGCGCCTCCGACGGTTCCGTAGCGTCCGGGCGGAGACTTGGTACATCTGCACGAAGGGTGCGGGGGGAGTTCTGTGCGCCACGCGGGTGCGCCACCGCGACCGCTGCGGCATATGCTGCGGTGGTCCACCCACGCGGGTTGGTGAAGGCACCCTAGGGTTCCGCCGGCCAGCGCCGGGCCAGTGACCGAGAGGGTGCGGCGGCCCAGGCGTCGAACGGCCGTGGCACGGAGGGATAAAAGCCCGGGAGGCCGCCCTCGCACGCCCAGGAGCCGCGATGCATCTGAGCCCTTCCGAGCGGGAGAAGCTGCTCCTCGTGGTCGCCGGTGACCTGGCGGCCCGCCGCCACCAGCGCGGGCTGCGGCTCAACTACCCGGAGGCGGTGGCCTACATCGCCTGCGCGGTGATGGAGGGCGCCCGCGACGGCCGCAGCGTCGCCGAGCTCATGGAGTCGGCGTCGACGCTGCTGCGGCGGGACGACGTCCTCCCCGGGGTCGCCGACATGGTCGACTCGGTGCAGGTCGAGGCCACCTTCGAGGACGGGACCAAGCTGGTCACCGTCCACGACCCGATCTCATGATCCCCGGCGAGATGATCCCGGGCGAGCACGCCGGCGTCGACGTCACCGCGGGTGCGGCGCGGCTGAGCGTCACCAACAGCGGCGATCGCCCGGTGCAGGTGGGGTCGCACTACCACCTCTTCGAGGCCAACACCGCCCTGCTCTTCGACCGCGCCGCCGCCTACGGCTGCCGGCTCGCCATCCCCGCCGGGTCGGCGGTGCGCTTCGAGCCCGGGGAGCGCCGCGAGGTGGCGGTGGTGCCGTTCGGCGGTGAGCGGGTGGTGCACGGCTTCCTCGGCCTGGTCGAGGGCCCGCTCGACGCCCCGGGCGCCCGCGAGCGGGCCCTGGAACGGCTCGCCGGGCGCGGCATGGAGGTGGAGTGATGAGCGCCGCCGACGACCGCCTCCACCGCTACGGGCCCACCACCGGCGACCGCGTGCGCCTCGCCGACACCGCCCTGCGGGTGCGGGTGGAGCGCTCGCTGGTCGGCGAGGGCGACGAGCTGCGCTTCGGCGGCGGCAAGGTGCTGCGCGACGGCATGGGGCAGTCGTCGCGCGACGGCGGCCTCGACCTGGTGATCGCCGGCGGGCTGCTCCTCGACCCGGCGGAGGGTGCCGTGGTCTGCGACATCGGCGTCGTCGACGGACGCATCGCCGGCATCGGCCGGGCCGGCAACCCCGATGTCATGGACGGCGTCGACCCCGCGCTCGTGGTCACCGCCCGCACCGAGGTGATCTCCGCCCAGGGCTGCATCGTCACCCCCGGCGGCATCGACTCCCACGTGCACTGGATCTGCCCCGACCTCGCCGCCGAGGCGCTGGCGTCGGGGATCACCACCTGCATCGGCGGCGGCACCGGCCCTGCCGAGGGCACCCGGGCCACCACCTGCACGCCGGGGCCCTGGAACACCGCCAACATGCTCCGCGCCGCCGAGCGGCTGCCGGTGAACGTCGGGCTCACCGGCAAGGGCAACTGCGCCCGCGAGCAGCCGCTGCTCGACCAGGTGGCGGCCGGCGCCTGCGGGCTCAAGCTGCACGAGGACTGGGGCTCGACCCCGGCGGCGATCGACGCCGCGCTGCGCGTCGCCGCCGCCACCGACGTGCAGGTCGCCATCCACACCGACACCCTCAACGAGAGCGGCTTCGTCGAGGAGACCATCGCCGCGATCGGCGGGCGGACCATCCACGCGTACCACGTCGAGGGCGCCGGCGGCGGCCACGCCCCGGACATCATCCGCATGGCCGGGCTGGCCAACGTGCTGCCGAGCTCGACCAACCCCACCCGTCCCTACGGCGTCAACACCCTGGTCGAGCACCTCGACATGCTGGTGGTCTGCCACCATCTCGACCCCCGGCTCGCCGAGGACCTCGCCTTCGCCGAGTCGCGCATCCGCGGCGAGACCATCGCCGCCGAGGACGTGCTCCACGACCTCGGCGCCATCAGCATGGTGTCGAGCGACTCCCAGGCGATGGGACGCATCGGCGAGACCTGGCGCCGCACCTTCCAGACGGCGCACTCGATGCTCCGCCAGCGGGGCCCCCTCGAGACGGAGGGCGACGACGGCGACCACGACACCGCCCGGGTGCTGCGCTACCTCGCCAAGGTGACGATGAACCCCGCCCGGGCGCACGGGATCTCGCACGTCGTCGGCGCCGTCGCCCCCGGCCTGCTCGCCGACCTGGTGGTGTGGCGCCCCGCGTTCTTCGCGGTGCGTCCCTCGCTGGTGCTGAAGTCGGGATGGATCGCCTGGGCGTCGACCGGCGACCCCAACGCCTCCATCCCCACCCCCCAGCCGGTGTGGGGGCGCCCGATGTTCGCCGCGCTCGCCCCCGAGGTGTCGTGCGTCACCTTCGTCTCCGCCGCCGCGCTGGACGGCGGGGTGCCGCAGCGGCTGGGCCTGCGCCGCCCGGTCGAGGCGGTGCGCGGCTGCCGCACCGTGACCAAGGCCGGGATGGTGCGCAACGCCGCGCTTCCCGACATCCAGGTCGACCCGCGCCACTACCGGGTCACCGCCGACGGCGAGCTGCTCCGCTCCGAGCCGCAGGCCGAGGTGCCGCTCGGCCGCCTCTACCAGCTGTTCTGATGGGGGGCGCCCTGCTCGAGCTGCTGCTGCTCGCCGACAGCGCCCTGCCCACCGGCGCCTTCACCGGCTCGGCGGGGTGGGAGACGGCGGTGCGCGAGGGACGCATCGCCGGCCCGGCGGACGTCGCCCTCTGGCTGGAGGGAGCCCTGGAGGACGCGGTGGGACCGCTGGAGCTGCCCACCGTCGCCCGCGCGGTGCGCGCCCGCACCCCCGAGGCGCCGTCGCGCGCCCTCGACGCGCGCATCCCGGTCGCGGCGTGGCGGGAGGCGTCGCTCGGGGTGGGGGCGCGGCTGCTCCGGCTCGGCGGCGAGCCCGAGCGTCCCTGCCACCGCGCCGCCGCCTTCGGC
>JAQBPI010000180.1 GCA_028287605.1 Chloroflexota bacterium | reverse complement strand
GACGGCCGCCGCGACGACCTCGGCAGCTACACCGCCGCCGTCGACGCCACCCTGCGCACCCACCTGTGGCGGATGCGCCAGGCCGCGCGCATCGCGTACACCGCGCCCGCCGTGACGCTGCGCGCGCTCACGATGTCGTCGCAGCTGCGACGCCTGGTGACGCGCGCGGCGACGGAGCGGCTGTGAGAGGCGCCGCCCACCCGCCGGCAGAACTACCGGTGAAAGAAAAAGGGCCGGCGCTTGGCCGGCCCTCATTTCTTCGAAAGAACACTTTCGACCCGACTGATAAGCCGGGAATCGGTCTGAGTACCGTGATGTCGGTCGCTGCCCCAGACCATCCGCGAAGGAACCCTTCACTCGCGTCTGCAACCCTGTGGCGCAGACTGGTGGTCGGGGCTCTAGGTCTCGGCCCGGCCGCGCCTCAGGCGCTGCCAGATGGTTCGCATCATGCTGGGCGATCCCTCCGACAATTGCCCGTCTCGTGTATCTAGGATGCAGCACGGGACCGCTCCCGTCAACACCCCGCGGTGATCGTTACAGGGCAACGTGAGTCGGTGTGCACAGACCGCGTCAGGCGACGCGCTCGGGCATGCGGCTCTCCACCCAGCGACGCAGCGCGTCACCGCTCTCCCACGACGTGATCAGCGCGTAGCGCGGCTCCGGTCCCGGATGCCACACGACGTGGTACAGGCGCTGGGTGTCGATGAGCAGCTGCATCCCCCGGTGCAGCCGGATGCGCGACTCGGTGGCCGGGTCCTCGCGGTCCTCGCGCAGCACGAAGTGCGAGCTCGGGCAGTCGCTCAGCTCCAGCCAGGAGCGCACCACCCATCCCTCGCCGTCGGGGTTCAGGCGGTTGTTGTCGTCGAGGTGCAGCTGGCGCAGCGCCGCCTGCTCGGACTCGTACGGGTTGAGCTTGATGACGCGCACGCGTCCGAAGCGCGCACCGACGCTCTCGACGTAGTCGACCAGGGTCGGGCAGATGGCGCGGTTCTTCGTCCACACGCCGTCCTTGTCGGGCTTGCCGTGATCCCAGAAGCCGCCGCACTCCATCTCGCCGAGCGCCGACGCGATGGGCGCGAAGTTGGTGTCGCCGCCGCTCTTCCAGTCCATGTAGTCGAGGTCCAGGTACTCGCTCTCCGGCACCGGCGGACCGTTGTAGTCGCGCAGCACGACGAATCCTCTCTCGGCGAGGACATCGAGCTTCTCATGCATGGGATCTGGACCTCGTTCTGGGCGGTGGGACGAAACTCGGGGCGCCAGGGTAGGACAGTCAGCAGGGGTGCCGGAGCGCCTCCAGCACCTGGTCGTGGAGCAGCCCGTTGCTGGCCACCGCGCTGCCGCCGTCGATGCGGGGCCTGCCCTCGAGGTCGGTGAAGCGACCTCCCGCCTCCTCGACGATCACCAGCAGCGGGGCGAGGTCCCAGGGGGAGACCTCGGGCTCCACGGCGATCTCGACGCAGCCCTCGGCGACGAGCACGTGCGACCAGAAGTCGCCGAAGCCGCGGCTGCGCGCGCAGCGTCGCGCCAGCCCCAGGAAGCGCTCCTCGAGGCCGCGGACGGCGAAGCCGGGGACGCTGTCGTAGGCGAGCTGGGCCTGCTCGAGCGAGTTCACCGCGGAGACGCGGAGCGGCCGCCCCGAGGCGTGGGCGCCGCCGCCGCGGACCGCCCACCAGCGCTGCCCCAGGGCCGGCGCGGAGACCACCCCGACCTGGATGCGGCCCTCCACCTCGAGGGCGATCAGGGTGGCGAAGACGGGGATGCCGCGCACGAAGTTCTTGGTCCCGTCGATCGGGTCGAGGAACCAGCGACGCTCGCCGCCGCCCTCGCTGCCGTACTCCTCCCCCACCAGGCCGTCCTCGGGGCGTGCCGCCTCGATGCGGGCCCGCAACTCGCGCTCGACGGCCCGGTCGGCCTCGGTGACCGGCGAGCCGTCCGGCTTCCGCTCGACGGCGAGCGCGCCGCGGAAGCCGGCCATGCTGATGCGGTCGGCGCGGTCGGCCAGCTCGAGGGCGAGGGCGAGGTCGGCGTCGGCGTCGGCGGGGGCTACAGGTGGATCCCCCGCATCAGCCGTCCCAGCGCCCAGGCCTCCGGGCTGACCGTCGCCGGCTCCGCCGTCCCCTCGCCGTCCCGGCGGGGCGCGCTGTCGGGGAGGACCGCGTAGGCGGCGCTCATCACCAGCTGGGCGAGCCCGGGGCTGACCGCGTTGGTGACCTGGCCCGCCCTGCCCAGCCGCGTCGACACCTCGGCCGGGCGGCTGATCATCGACTGCACCACCATGTCCGCGGCCTCGTCGGCGCTGATGGTGGGGAAGTTCCTGTAGATCGAGGTGGGCGCGATCATCGGGGTGCGCACCAGCGGCATGTGGATCTCGGTGATGGCCACGCCGTCGGCGGCGACCTCGGGGGCGAGGCAGCGCGAGAACGCGTCGAGCGCGGCCTTGCTGGCGACGTAGGCGGCGAAGCGTGGCGGGAACGTCTGGGCGCCGATGCTGGAGATGTTGACGATGTGGCCGCGGCCGCGCTCGCGCATCCCCGGGATCACCTCGAGGATGCAGGCGATGGCCCCGAAGTAGTTGAGCTGCATGGTCCGCTCGAAGTCGTGGAAGCGGTCGAGCGACTGCAGCACCCCCCGACGGATGGAGCGTCCGGCGTTGTTCACCAGCACGTCGACGCGGCCGTGGCCGGCCACCACGGTCCGCACCATCGCGCGGCAGGCCTCGACGTCGCTGAGGTCGGTCGGGTGGACCGAGGCCCGTCCCCCTGCGGCCTCGATCTCGGCGCGCACCTCCTCGAGCCTGTCGACGCCGCGCGCGACCAGCGCGACGGTGGC
>JAQBPI010000103.1 GCA_028287605.1 Chloroflexota bacterium | reverse complement strand
CGTCGGCGAAGGCCACGTACGGGGTGCGCGCGGCGCGCACCCCGCAGTTGCGCCCGGCGCCGCCGCGGTTGGCGGGCAGGGCGATCACCTGCACCCCGGGATGGCGGCTCCGCACCATCTCGGCGCTGCCGTCGGACGACCCGTTGTCGACCACGATCACCGGCACCCCCGGCGAGCGCCGGCGCAGCTCGGTCAGGCTGCGGCTCAGCTCCCCGGCGCGGTCGCGGGTCACCACCACCACGGTCACCCGGCCTCGGGCGGCGGGCCCGGCGCTCACCCCGCCGCCGTCGCCAGGTCGACGCGCGCGTGCGGGCCGCCCTCCTGCCACCAGGAGACGGTGCGCGCCAGCCCCTCCTCCAGCCCCACCCGCGGGCTCCAGCCGAGCAGCTCCCGGGCGCGGGCGATGTCGGGCCGGCGCCGCCGCGGGTCGTCGACGGGGAGCGGGCGCAGCTCGACGGGGCTGTCGCCACCCACCAGCCGGCGGATGGTCTCGGCGAGCTCGAGCACGGTGAGCTCGCCGGGGTTGCCCAGGTTGACGGGGAGGTGGCAGTCGGCGGCGAGCAGCCGCTCGAGCCCGTCGACGAGGTCGTCGATGTAGCAGAGGCTGCGGGTCTGCGAGCCGTCGCCGAACACGGTGAGGGGCTCGCCGGCGAGCGCTTGGGTGATGAAGGCGGGCACGGCGCGGCCGTCACCGCGGCGCATCCGTGGGCCGAAGGTGTTGAAGATGCGGGCGATGCGCGTGTCCAGCCCGTGGGCGTTGTGGTACGCCATCACGAACGCCTCGGCGGCCCGCTTGGCCTCGTCGTAGATGCTGCGCGGGCCGACCGGGTTGACGTTGCCCCAGTACTCCTCGCTCTGCGGGTGCACCTCGGGGTCGCCGTACACCTCGCTGGTGCTCGCGAGCAGGAACCGCGCCCGCTTGGCCCGCGCCAGCCCCAGCGCCTTGTGGGTGCCCAGGGTGCCCACCTTCAGCGTCTCGATGGGCATCTGCGCGTAGTCGACCGGCGACGCCGGCGAGGCGAAGTGGAGGATGGCGTCGACCTCGTCCTCGACGTAGAGATACTCGGTGACGTCGTAATGCCGGAACGAGAAGCGCGGGTTGCTGAAGAGGTGCGCGACGTTGTCGATGCTGCCGGTCAGCAGGTTGTCGAGGCACACGACGCGCATTCCGCGCTGCAGCAGCCGGTCGCAGAGGTGCGAGCCGATGAAGCCGGCGCCCCCGGTGATGACGGCGCGGCGGAGGCGGCGCGGGACTACCACACCGGACGCGTTCATGGCTTGCTTCTGACCATCTTGTCAGCATCCTTTATCACAGGCAGTCTATAAGACATTGACAGTGCGCGCATGGTAGCGTCTCGCACCGTCCGGTGTGAGAAGGATCATCGAGGAGCAGCGGGAACGGATGCGCGTCCTGGGCGTCAACTCCGTCTTTCACGACCCCTCGGCCGCGCTGGTGGTGGACGGCGAGTGCGTCGCCGCCGCCGAGGAGGAGCGCTTCAGCAGGCGGAAGCACGGAAAGCGGCCGGTGCCGTTCTCGGCATGGGAGATGCCCGAGCTGGCGGCGCGCTGGTGCCTGGAGCAGGCGGGGATCTCCGCCGCCGAGCTCGACGCCGTCGCCTTCAGTTACGACCCCGCGCTGGCGGAGATCCCCGCCGACGACGTTCGTGCCGGCACCTGGGAGGGGATGCGCACCCTGTATGCGCAGGAGGCGCCGAACTTCCTCCGCACCGCGCTGCCGGGGCTCGATCCCGGGATCGCGCGCTTCGTGCCTCACCACCTGTCGCACGCGGCCTCGGCGTACCTCGCCGGGCCGTACCGCAGCTGCAGCGTGCTCGTGCTCGACGGCCGTGGCGAGCGCGCCAGCCACCTCGCCGGCCGCTGCGTCGAGGGCGAGCTCGAGGTGCTCGCCGCCCAGGAGCTGCCCCACTCGCTGGGGCTGCTCTACGAGGAGGTCACCGACCACCTCGGCTTCCTCCGCTCCTCCGACGAGTACAAGGTGATGGCGATGGCCTCCTACGGGAGCCCGCGCTTCCTCGGGCGGCTGCGCGAGGCGGTGCGCGCCACCCCGGACGGCGGCTTCGTGGTCGAGGCGCTCGACCTCCAGTCCCTGGCGCCGCGGATCCGCCCGGGAGAGGGCTGGAGGGCGGAGCACGCCGACCTCGCCGCCAGCGTCCAGCGCCGCCTCGAGGAGGTGCTGCTGGACCTGGTGCGCTGGCTGCACGACCGCACCGGCGACCGCCGGCTGGCGATGGCGGGCGGGGTGGCGCTCAACTGCGTGGCCAACTCCCGGCTCGCCGAGGAGGGCCCCTTCGAGCAGATCTGGGTGCAGCCTGCCGCCGGGGACGCCGGGACCGCGATGGGCGCCGCGCTCCAGGTCGCCCGCGACCTCGACGAGCCGGTGCGGCCGATGCGCACCCCGGCGCTCGGCCGCGGGTGGGACGACGACGAGCTCGCCCGCCGGCTGCGCACCGCCGCGGTGGCCTTCGAGCGTCCCGCCGACCTCGGCGACGCGGTCGCCGAGATCATCGCCGGCGACGGGGTGGTGGCCTGGTTCCAGGGACGCAGCGAGTGGGGCCCACGCGCCCTCGGCCACCGCAGCCTGCTCGCCAACGCGGGCCGTGCCGACAACCTGCAGCGGCTCAACGACATCAAGGGTCGCGAGCAGTTCCGGCCGGTCGCCCCGATGGTGCTGCTGGAGCGGGCGGCCGCCATCTTCGACGGTCCGCTGCCCAGCCCGCACATGCTCTTCACCCACCGGGTGCGCTCGGGCTGGCGGGACCGCATCCCGGCGGTGGTGCACGTCGACGGCACCGCCCGGGCGCAGACCGTCGACCGCGCCGAGGAGCCGCTGGTCGCGCACCTGCTCGACTGCATGGAGCGGCGCACCGGCGTGCCCGTTGTGGTCAACACCAGCCTCAACACCGCCGGGCGGCCGATGGTCGACGATCCCCGCGACGCGCTGGAGTGCTTCGGCTCGGCCCCGGTGGACGCGCTCGCCATCGGGCCCTTCCTGGTGCGCCGTCACCATCGGAACGGCAACGGGAGCCGCCCCCGATGACCGCGCCGGTGGCCGACCTGGTGATCCCCACCCTGGGACGCTCGTCGCTGGCGCACCTGCTCGAGGCCCTCGCCGCCAGGCCCGCGTTCCCGGGCCGGATCCTCCTCGTCGACGACCGCCGCGACCCCTCCTCGCCGCTGCCGGCGGGAGGCGGGCCCGCGCCGCTCGCCAACCGCCTC
>JAQBPI010000091.1 GCA_028287605.1 Chloroflexota bacterium | reverse complement strand
TCGCGCGAGTGCACCCGGTTCGGATGCGCGAGCAGGAACGAGAGCAGGTCGAACTCCTTGGGCGCCAGCCGCACCTCCTCGTCGGCGACGTGCACGGTGCGTGCACCGCGGTCGAGACGGAAGCCCTCGAGCTGCTCGACGTCGGAGGGCTGACCCGTCTTCTGGCCGCTGAGCTCGACACGGCGCAGCAGCGCGTTGATGCGCGCCATCAGCTCGGTCAGCGAGAAGGGCTTGGTGACGTAGTCGTCGGCGCCGACGTGGAGACCGACCACCTTGTCGATCTCCGCGCTCTTGGCGGTGAGCATCAGGATCGGCGTCGCCATCTCCTGGCGGAGGATGCGGCACACCTCGAGCCCGCTGAGCTCGGGCAGCATGAGGTCGAGGAGGATGAGATCCGGACGGAGGCGGCGCGCCTCGTTGAGCGCCTCCGGACCGGTGCCCGCCTCGCTGACCTCGTACCCCTCCTTCACGAGGTTGTACCGGAGCGTCTGGCGGATGTTCGCCTCGTCCTCCACGACGAGGATGCGTTTCGGCATCAGCGATTGCGCGCCTGCGACTCAGCGATGCCCGTGACCACTGTCCTGCATGGTGCGGTGCGCCGGGGGCGCGGCGGGTTATCGGCCACTTAAGGGTCAGTTAACCGAACCGACCGCGGCAGGGTGGTGGATCGCGGCCGCCCGTATACTCGAGCTCGATGAGCACGCCGCACGGCGGGATGGAGATCTCCACGATGCCGCCGCTGCTGCTGGAGCGGCTGGTGGAGAGCCTCCGTGACGGCGTGCTGGTCGTCGACGCCGAGCACCGCATCCGCGGCGCCAACGCTGCGGCGTGCCTGCTGCTGCAGCTCCCCGAGCAGCCCGAGGGGCTGCGCCTGGAGGAGAGCGTCGGCGACTACCGGGTGTGCCTGCTCGTGGACGGATGCCTCGACTCGGGCACCGCCGTCGAGCGCGAGCTCAGCGATCCCCTCGACGTCCGTCACGTCCTCGCCCACGCCGTCCCCGTCGTCGACCCCGCCACCGGCACCACCCGCGAGGTCGCGGTGATCCTCCGCGACGAGACCCGGGTGCGCCGGTTGGAGACGGTGCGGCGCGACTTCGTCGCCAACGTCTCCCACGAGCTGCGCACCCCGGTGGCGGCCATCCAGCTGCTGGTGGAGACGCTGCTCGGCGGCGCCCTCGACGACCCGGGTGTCGCCCACGAGTTCGTCTCCAAGATCGGGCTCGAGGTGGCGCACATGGGACAGATGGTCGCCGAGCTCATCGAGCTGAGCACCATCGAGTCCGGGCGGCTGCCGATGCGCATGGAGCCGACGGCGGTGACCGAGCTGGTGGCCGCCGCCGAGCGGCTGCGCCCGCTCGCCGACGAGCGCAACCTGCAGCTGCGCTACGAGGTCGACCCCAGCACCCCGCACGTCTACGGCGACGGCACGCGGCTGGGCCAGGTGGTGCGCAACCTGGTGCACAACGCCATCAAGTTCACCCCCGAGGGCGGCTCGATCACGGTGTCGGCGCGCCGCGTCGCCGAGAGCGACACCGACATGGTCGAGATCCAGGTCACCGACACCGGCTGCGGGATCGCCCCCGACGACCTCCGCCGGGTCTTCGAGCGCTTCTACAAGGCCGACCGCTCACGGCGGCGCGAGGGCGAGGGCAGCGGCCTCGGACTCGCGATCGCCCGGCACACCGTCGAGGCCCACGGCGGCAGGATCGCGGTTCGGTCGACACCCGGCCGGGGCGCCACCTTCGTGGTGCTCCTCCCCTCCTTCAGGGGCGCGGCGACGACCTCGCCGAGGCGCCGGAGGAGCTGAGGGCGGCGACGCCGGTGACCTCGCGCTCGTCGAGCCGGTCGAGGCGGTAGCCGGCGCGGGTGACGGTGGTGATGCGCAGCGGCATGCCGTCGAACCGGCTCAGCTTCTCGCGGAGCCAGCGCACGTGGACGTTGACGGTGCGGCGGTCGCCGAGCGGGTTGCCCCAGACCTGCTCGAGGATGCGCTCGCGCGACTGCACCCGCCCCGCGTGGGCGAGGAGGAAGGAGAGGAGGTCGAACTCCTTGAGGGTCAGCTCCACCTCGGCGCCGGCGACGTGGACGGTGCGGGCCGCGCGGTCGAGGCGGAAGTCGCCCAGGTGCTCCACCTCCGCGCCCCCGCCGTTGCGGCCGTTGCTGAGGTCGACGCGGCGGATCAGCGCCAGCACCCGCGCCTGCACCTCACGGATCGAGTAGGGCGTGGGCACGCAGACGTCGGCGCCGGCGCGCAGGCAGCCGATCTGCTCCGCGGAGCTGCCCTCGACGGTCAGCACCAGGATCGGGGCGTTGGTCTCATGCCGCACCGCCTCCACCACGCCGGCGGCGGTCATGTCGGCGAAGCGCCCGTCCAGGACCATGGCGTCGGGCTGCAGGCGCCGGGCGGCGACCACCGCCTCCGAGCCGCTCGCCGCCTCGGCGACCGCGTAGCCCTCCTCGCCGAGGGCATCGCGCAGCCTCCCCCGGCCATCCTCGTCGCCGACGGCGACGAGGATCCGCTTGGCCATTCGCACCCCACCTCCCCTGCCAGTGACTACGGCTATCCTGCGGTTCCGGCGGTGAACGCGGGTTCATCCAACCGTTAACGATCCATTAGGAGGCAGGGCCGGCGGCCGATTCACCCCGGATCTTAAGCCTCCGGTTGCCCGCCGTCCCCCGACGATGCGGCACTCTGGGACCCGTGGACGCCGCCCCTCGGCGCCCCGTCCCGGGTGAACGACCAGGGTGCCCGGGAGTGGCCGGCCTCGCCACGTCCGTCGCCGTTCCCGAACCCTCCCCCCTGGGCCCGGACCGCTCGCAGGTCCGGGCCTTCCGGGGGCCCCACCGCGCCGCGAGCGACGGGGGAAATCGGGCCCGCGGGACGCATGTGATGCCGGTTTGTATGTGTGTTCTATTGACAGATTTGTTCTGTATACTCGCGAGCTTGCGCCGCCCGTCGCGGGCGGCCGCACGACCAAAGGCGTGGGGCGGCGTGCACCCGCGGCCGTGGCGCCCGCGAGCCCCG
>JAQBPI010000082.1 GCA_028287605.1 Chloroflexota bacterium | reverse complement strand
GCGGGGAAGAGCAGCAGCGGCACCAGCCACACCTCCCCGCCGCCGAGCCGGAGCGAGTCCGCGGCCGCGGCGGCGAGGGTGGCGAAGACCGGCTCGAGCTCGGGCGCCGGGTACTCGATGACCCCGCATCGCACCGGTGCGCCGGTGCCCGCGGCCACCGCCCGGGTGAGCGCGCGCAGCTCCTCGCGACCGGCCTCGTCCCGGGTGCCGTGGGCGATCAGCACCACCGGCGCCGCCGGGCTCACGAGGGCACCGCGGCGGGCGGGGTCATCCCCGCCTCCAGCTGGGCGTCGACCTCGGTGGCCACCCCACGCAGCCGGCGCAGCCGCTCCTCGTCGGCATCGTCCCAGAGCCCGCGCGCCGCCGCCTCCAGCAGCTTCTCGGCCATCGCCTTCAGCGCCCAGGGGTTGCTCTGCCGCACGAACTCCTGCGAGGCCTCGCCGAGCACGTACTCGTCGGCCACCTGGGCGTACATCCAGCCCTCGACGATGCCCGCGGTGGCGTCGTAGCCGTAGAGGTAGTCGACGGTGGCGGCCATCTCGAAGGCGCCCTTGTAGCCGTGCCGGCGCATCGCCTCCAGCCACTTCGGGTTGACCACGCGGGCGCGGAAGACGCGCCGCGCCTCCTCGGCGAGGTCGCGCACCCGGGCGCGGGCGGGGTCGGCGCTGTCGCCGAAGTAGGCGCGGGGCGCGGTGCCGGTGAGCGCGCGCACGCAGGCGATCATGCCGCCGTGGTACTGGAGGTAGTCGTCGCTGTCGAAGATGTCGTGCTCGCGGTTGTCCTGGTTCTTGATCGCCACCGCGATGCTGCTGAAGCAGCTGCGGAACTGCTCCTCGGCGGAGACGCCGTAGCGGCCCCGGGTGTAGGCGTGGGCGCCCCAGGCGGTGTAGACCGCGGCGATGTCGGCGTCGGTCCGCCAGTTGCCCGCGTCGAGCAGGGGCAGCACCCCCGCCCCGTAGGCGCCCGGACGGCTGCCGAAGATCCGGTACCGGGCGCGCTCGGCGGCGGCGGCGGGGTCGAGGCCGGCTGCGGCGAGCGCCGCGGTGTCGGCGCGGACCCGGGCGGCGATCGGGTTGGCGGCCTCGTCCTCGTCGAGCGAGCTGACCAGCTCGACCGCCTCGTCGAAGAGGTGCACGAGGTTGGGGAAGGCGTCGCGGAAGAACCCGCTCACCCGCAGCACCACGTCGACGCGCGGCCGCCCCAGGTCGTCGGGCGAGATCGGCTCCAGCCCGCAGACCCGGCGGTTCTCACGGGTCCAGCGCGGCCGCACCCCGAGCAGCGCCAGCGCCTGGGCGATGTCGTCGCCGCCGGTGCGCATCGCCGAGGTGCCCCAGACCACGATGCCGACGCTGCGCGGCGGCGCGCCGGTCTCGGCGACGTGCCGCGCGACCACGGCCTCGGCGAGCCGGCTGCCCACCCGCCACGAGGTCTCGGTGGGCAGCGACTTGGGGTCGACCGAGTAGAAGTTGCGGCCGGTGGGGAGCACGTGGGTCATCCCCCGGGTGGGGGCGCCGCTCGGTCCCGCGGGCACGTAGCCGCCGCGCAGCCCGAGCAGCAGGTTGCCGATCTCGTCGGTGGTCCGCCGCAGCGCCGGCCACAGGGTGGTGGCGACGTGCTCGAGGGCGGCCGCGGCGTCGTCCGAGGGCACGGTGGCGGCGAGCAGGGCGGGGATGACGGCCGCGTCGAAGTCGGCGGTGGCGAGCCGGGCGATCAGATCGCGCGCCATGGCGTGCACCGCCTCGACGAGGTCGCCGGCCACCCGCGGTGTTCCAGACAGGTATGGCGTCAGCGCGGGTGGGACCGCACTGCCGATCTCAGGGCCGGGCACGCCGATCTCAGGGCCGGTCTTTACCGGGGGGGAGTACCTCCCCCCCGCTCGGGCCAAAGACATCGCGCACGGTCCGCTGGAGCTGCTGCTGGGGCTCGGGGGCGCGATGCCGTGGCCCACCCCCCCTGCGCCGGCACTCGCCGGCGGGCGGCGCGGTCGCGCCGCCTTGCCCTGACGGATCGCGGCACCCCGGTTCTTCAGAAGCTCGTCCCAGTCCAGGCCGCACGCTCGGGCCAGAGACTCGTCGAGGCCCGGGATGCCGCCGTCCGTGGCGCCCGCGCACGCGCGCAGCATGTCGAGCAGCGCGTCGCCGTCGGGCGGGGCGCCGAGGACGTGCAGGCCGTTGCGGATCTGGGCGTCCTTGATCTCGCAGAGGTAGCCGTCCATGCGCAGCAGGAAGGCGTCGAAGTCGTCGGGCGCGGCGGCCTGGGCGAGGTCGGCGTCGAGGTGGGCGCGGCGCACCTCCTCCCAGATGCGCTCCTGGATCAGCGGGAGGCGGTCGGGATCGAGCGCCTGGGCCTGGTAGTACTCGTCCATCAGCTGCTCGACGGCGACGATCGGACCGTAGGCGTCGGCGGTGCTCACCGGCGGGATGAGGTGGTCGACCACCACGGCGTGGGCGCGCCGCTTCGCCTGGGTGCCCTCGCCGGGGTCGTTGACCACGAACGGATAGAAGAGCGGCAGGTCGGCGATGCAGAGGTCGGGGAAGCAGGCGGCGGAGAGCCCCAGCGCCTTGCCCGGCAGCCACTCCATGGTCCCGTGCTTGCCGAGGTGCACCACCGCGGCGGCGCCGAAGCCGTCGCGCAGCCAGCGGTGGAACCCGAGGTAGTGGTGCGACGGCGCCAGGTCGGGGCTGTGGTAGATCGCCGCGGGGTCCTCGCCGAAGCCGCGCGGCGGCTGGATGCAGACCAGCACGTTGCCGAGGCGCAGGCCGGCGAACGCCAGCGCGCCGTCGTGGGCGTAGAGGCGGCCCGGGGGCTCGCCCCAGCTGCGCCGCATCTCCTCGCGGGCCGCCGCCGGCACGGTGTCGAACCAGCTCCGGTAGGCGTCGGCGGAGAGGTGCCCCGGCGCCGCCGCCAGCTGGTCGGCGGTCAGGTACTCGCGGTCGTAGCCGCCGCCGGCGAGCAGCCGGTGCATCAGCGCGTCGCCGTCGACGGGGAGCGCGCCCTCGCCGAGGTCGTAGCCGTCGTCCCGCAGCGCGGCGAGCAGGCGCACCGCCGAGGCGGGGGTGTCGAGGCCGACCGCGTTGCCCACCCGGGCGTTGCGCGTCGGGTAGCTGCTCAGTACCACCGCCAGGCGCGCCTCGGCGCGGGGCAGGTGGCGCAGCCGCGCCAGCCGGGCGGTGAGGCCGGCGCAGCGGCGCACCCGCTCCAGGTCGGGGACGTACCGGGTGACCCCGTCGACGCTCTCCTTGAAGGAGACCGGCACCGACACGATCCGGCCGTCGAACTCGGGCAGGGCGACGTTCATGACCACGTCGACGGGGGTGAGGCCGGCGTCGGAGCGCTCCCACCGCTCCCGCGAGCCGGTGGCGGCGATCGCCTGGACCACCGGCACGCCGAGCCGCTCCAGCGCCGCCACCGACCACTCCGCGGCCACCTGCGGACCGGTCACCGGCAGCTCGCCCATGGCGAAGGAGAGGGTGCTGATCAGCGCGTCGCAGAGCGGCCGGCCGGCGGCGTCGCGGAGGTGGGCGAAGGCGGGGGGCTCGTCCGCCTCGGTGCGCAGCGAGTAGCAGAACACCGGCAGCGCCCGGCAGCCGGCCTCCTCGAGGGCGTCGCATAGGGCGTCGACCACCGCCAGGTTGCCGGTCATCCAGTGGGCCCGGTAGAAGACCAGCCCCACCACCGGGCGCTCGTCGGCGGGGTCGAGGTGGGCGCGCCACCAGGCCTCGGCGTCGCCGGCGTCCCGGGGGGCGCGGGGATGGTGGCGGCCGTCCCAGGGCACCGGGCGGGGCGGCTCGCAGCCCACGTCGGTGCCGCAGGTGGCGTCGCTGAGCAGCCGCACCAGCTGGGCGACGTTGGCCTCCCCACCGTGGACCAGGTAGGCGAAACCGCTGCCCGCGACCTCCGCGTCGAGGGTGGTCAGCGCGCTCAGCTCGGCGTCGGGGGTGAGGTCGCCCGGCCAGGCCACCAGGGCCACGCCGTGGGCGGCGCACGCGTCGGCGACCGCGTCGACCGCCTCGGGGATGGCGCGGC
>JAQBPI010000021.1 GCA_028287605.1 Chloroflexota bacterium | reverse complement strand
CCACCTCCTGGGCGCTGCCGGCGATGCCCTCGGCGGCGGCGTGCGCCCGGGCGAGGGCGTCGATCCCGGCGCCGGTGGAGAGATCGACGACCTGCAGCACCGCGTGGACCGCCCGCCCCACCGACGTGGCGGCACGGCCACGGCGAGAGCTGGCCACGTCCGAGCCGAGCTCGGGCGGCACGCCCGCCTCGGTGTCGGCGTGGGCGATGCCGGTGGCGGTCCTGGCGCGAAGCTCTCCCAGGGTCACGAGCAGCGCATCCCGCCGCCGCTGCCACGCCTCCTCCTGGTCGCGGTGCTCGTCGGGGTCGATGCCGTCGGCCCAGCCGAGGTCGAGCTGCTCGCCGGGCGCCGCCGGCAGGGGCTCCACCTCGAGCTCCTGGACCCCCTCGCGGCCGCGCAGCAGGGTGTCGAGCCGGGCGGCGTCGGTGTCCTCACCCCGCCGGGCGCGGAACAGCCCGACCACGAGGTGGTCGCGCGCACGGGTGAGCGCGACGTAGAGCAGGCGGACCCGCTCCGCCGCCTCCATGTCCCGCTCGCGAGCGTCGAGCTGCTCCCAGCCGGGGGTCGCGAAGTCCTCCCCCAGGCGCAGCTCGACCGCGCCGCTGACGCGGTCGGCGACGATCACCGGGCGCCGGGTCGAGGGCCGGCGACCCAGCCCGGTGACCACGGTGACCGGGAACTCCAGCCCCTTCGCCGCGTGGATGGTCATCACCCGGACGCAGGGCTCCTCGTCCCCGGCGTCGCCCGCCACCGAGTCGTAGGCGGGGTCGCGCGCCAGCCGCTCCAGGTACTCGACCGCGTCGTGCAGCGAGGGGCGGCCGCTGCGCGCCAGCGCCCGCGCCTGCTCGGCGACGAAGCGGTGGCGCCGGCGGGTCTCCCGAGGCCGCCAGTCGTCGTACGCCGCCGCCCGCAGCAGCCGGCTGGAGAGCACCTCGTCGATGAGCCGCGGCACCGACATGCGATGGCGCTCCGCATGCAGCCGGCGCAGCTCGGCGAGCGCCGCCGCCACCCGCGGCTCGCCGGCGTCGCCGGGTCGCGGATACGACCAGCGGCCCCCCTCCGACCGCCAGCGCACCAGCTCGACGTCGCTGCAGCCGAACGCCGGGCTGCGCAGCGCCGCCACCAGCGCCACCTCGTCGGTCGGGTCGTCGACGGTGCGCAGGATGTTGAGCAGGTCGCGCACCTCCTGGGTGGCGACGATCAGCGAGCCGCTCTCCAGCCGGTAGCGGATGCGGGCCGCCTCGAGGGAACGCTCCAGGTTCCGAAGGTTGGTCCGGCTGGGCATGAGGACGCACACGTCCCCGGGGGCGCAGCGGCGCGGCCCGCGGGGGGTGCCCTCGCCGACCGGCCAGCCCTCGTCCAGGATGCGCCGCACCAGCGCCGCCGTGGTCTCCGCCTCGGTGCGCCACATCACCGGCGCGCTCGTCTCCATGGCACCGCCGACGACGCGCACGCTGCCCTCCACCTGGGGTGCGTGCGCGACCAGGTCGACGTACTCGGCCTGCACGCCCGGCACCGCCGCGTCGCCGGCCATCAGCCCGCCGTCGCCGCCGAAGACGGCGTTGACCGCCTCGATGATGCGGCGGCCGGACCGGAAGTTCACCGCCAGCCGCACCCGCGCCTGGGGATCGGCGCCGACCAGGGCGCGCTCGACCGCGGCGTAGAGCGCGATGTCGGCGCGGCGGAAGCGGTAGATCGACTGCTTGGGGTCGCCGACCACGCACAGGCGTCCCGACGCCGGGCGCAGCTCGGGCCAGGGCACCTCCTTCCCCTCCACCGCGGCGCACAGCCGCAGCGCCAGCTCCGCCTGGAGCGGGTCGGTGTCCTGGAACTCGTCGACGGCGACCAGGTCCCAGCGCGCCTGCAGCGTGGCGCGCACGTCGGGGTGGTCGCGGACCAGGTCGCGGGCGCGCACCAGCAGGTCCTGGTACGACACCAGGCCGCGGTCGCGGCGCTCCCCGGCGTACCCCAGCACCAGGTCGCGCAGCTCGCGGGCGATGCCGGCGAGCGCCTCCGCGCGGGCCGACCGAAGCAGCGCCGAGGCCTGCTCCCGCGCCTTCCGCATCGCCGTCTTGATGGTCCTGCAGACGTTCTCGCCGCCGACCGTCGCGTAGTTGGCCTGCTGCCCGACGTTGGTCGCAGGAGCCCGCTCGAGCGCCACCATGGCGGCGAGCGCGTCGTCCTCGGTGGCGGCCTCGCGCAGCCGCTCGACCACCACCCGCAGCCCGTCCATGCGCTGGTACAGCTCGTCCGGGGAGAGGCAGTGGGGGAGGAGGGCGATACACCGTTCCACCTCCTCGCCGATCGCCTGCGCCGCCCTCCGCGCCGCCACCGGCACCACCTGCCAGCCGGCGCCGGCCACCAGGTCCCAGTTCTCGTTGAGGGTGATGAACAGCTCGAGCAGCCGCTCCGGGCGGAGCCCGAGCAGCATCCCGCGGCGCACCGCCTCGGCCCCCGGGGTCCCGGGCACCAGCTCGTCGAACCAGCGGCGGAAGCGCTCGCGGACGTCGATGGCGCCGGCGAGGTCGGCGAGGGTCTCGAGGTCGGGCGGCAGCCCCGCCTCCAACGGGTGCATGCGCAGCAGCGCCGAGCAGAAGGCGTGGATGGTCTCGATGCGCGCCCGGTCGACCTCCACCGCGGCGCTGAGCAGGCGGCTGCGCCGCTCGGCGGCCACGGCCGTGGCCGCCGCCGTCTCCAGTCCCTCGCGGATCCGCACCCTCAGCTCGCCGGCCGCGGCGATGGTGAAGGTGATCGCCACCAGCCGCTCCATGCGCAGCACGCCCGCCGCCACCATGGCGACGATCCGCGAGACCACGGCGGTGGTCTTCCCGGTGCCCGCACCGGCCTCGACGAAGAGGGTGGCGTCGAGCTCGCGGACGAGGCGGTCGCGCTCCGCCTGGTCGGCGACCGGAGGCCCGGTCACGACCCGTCCTCGGCCTCGGGGCTCAGCGCCCGGAACGGCGCCAGCCGCGGGCTGCCCGACTTGAACGCGGCGAGCACGTCGCGGCCGGCGGGACAGAGGCTGTCGTAGTCGCAGTAGGCGCAGTTGTCGTAGCGTCCCCGCCACTCCGCGAAGTCTCCCGGCACCTGGGGGAAGCAGCCCGCGCGCACCCCCGCGTCGATCCGGGTGAGCACCTCGGTGAGCACCTCCTCGACGGCCTCGTCGACGGCCAGGGCGGTCTGCTGGAACTGTCCCCTGACGGTCGCGTACCAGTACAGCGAGGTGGTCGGCGGCGCCGGTCGCGCCTCGGCGCGGGCGTGGTCGCGCACCGCGCGTCCGTAGATGGGCAGCTGCAGCCTGCGGCCGTGGTCGAGGAGGTTGGCGACGCCGATCGCATGCCGGGGGTTCCGGCCGGTCTTGTAGTCGATGACCCGGGCGGCGCCGCTCCCGTCGACGTCGACGCGGTCGATGCGGCCGCGCAGCAGCGCCACCCGCCCGTCGCCGAGCGGCACCCCGACCGCGGGCCAGGAGTCGGGCTCGCCGGCGAAGCCGAAGGCCTGCTCGAGGTGCGCGGGACGCCAGCCGCCGGCGCCGCGCTGCTCGGCGTCGTCGCGGAGCAGGGTGCGCAGGTCGGCGAGGATCGCGCTGCGCTCGTTGGCCCACACCAGCGGGTGACCGGCGATCCCCCGGGCCTCGGCCTCGCGGAGGGCGAGGGCGGTGATCTCCTCGAGCCGGCGCACGTCCGCGTCGAGATACGGCGACCCCGGGGCGGGGCGCCCGCTCGCGGCGACCTCGCGGAAGAAGTGCTCGAGGATGTCGTGGACCAGCGTGCCGCGCTCGGCGGCGTCGATCTGCCACCAGCGGTCGTCGTCGACGTCCTCGGTGGGGGCGACCGCGAGGATGCGGCCGAGCAGATGGCGGAAGGGGCAGGTCGCCCAGGTCTCGATGCCGGTCGCCGACTGCGCGACCTCGCCCAGCCCGCGGGCGACGAGGGGGAGGCCGGCCACCCGGGCGAGGTGCCCGTCGAACTCGGTGAGCGCCGGCGAGCGGCGGGCGCGGGCGGCCTCGAGGGCGCGCCCGAGAGCGAGGTCGGGGCGGCGTGCCAGGGCGGTGCGGAGCAG
>JAQBPI010000215.1 GCA_028287605.1 Chloroflexota bacterium | reverse complement strand
GCCGCGGCCGCCTTCGACCCGGGGCGCGGCGAGCTGGTCCTCTTCGGCGGCAGCGCCGACCGCACCCCCGGCCTCGACCTCGGCGACACCTGGACCTGGACGCCGCCGCGCTGGCGGTTGCGGCGGCCGGGGGTGGCGCCGTCGCCGCGGTTCGGCTCGGTCATGGCCGGGGACCCGGCGAGGAGGACGGTGGTGCTCTTCGGCGGTCAGCGGCGCACCCCGGCGAGCGAGACGCTCGACGACACCTGGACCTGGGACGGCGCCACCTGGACCCGGCACGAGCCGCCCGTGGCCCCGCCTCCCGGCGGCCTCCCTCGCGGCCTCGAGTTCGACGTCCACACCGCGACCGCGGTCCTGGTGGTGGAGCGCGACACCCCGGCGGCGGGGACCGGCTTCGAGACCTGGACCTGGGACGGCTCCTCCTGGGCATCCCATCCCGCCGCCGCGACCCCGCCGCTGCGCTGGATCGCCGCCGCCCCGGACGGCGGCGTGCTCGGCGTCGGCGAGCCCGACCCGGAGAACCGCGGCAGCACCTGGAGCTGGGACGGCAGCGGGTGGCGGCGCCTCTCCCCGCCGACCGAGGTGAGGGTCGAGCCGCTCAGCGCACTGCTGGCCTACGACCCGGGGACGAATCGCACCCTGCTCGTGGAGAGCGAGTTCCTGGACGTCGACGGACGGCCCGCGGGGGGGACGTGGTCATGGGACGGCCGGTCGTGGACCGAGCACGACTCCGCGCCCCCGGTGGTGGCGCCCTTCGGCATCACCGCACCGCTCGCCTCCCCGGAGGGGCGGCTGGTGCTGGTGGGAGGATCGCTCGGCCGGGGCGCCTACCGGGACGCCTGGGAGTGGGACGGCTCCGCCTGGCGGCGGAGCTGAGCTACATCGTCCGCAGCGCCAGGTAGCGCTTGACGTCCGGCAGCACCACGGCGGCGCCGAGCCCGGCGGTCAGCAGACCGACGGCCACGAGCAGCTTGACGAGCATGAAAGGTCCTCCATGATTCCCAGTGGGCCGAAAGTGTACAGCTTGGCTGTCAGCCCAGCCGCACGGACCGGTCACGGTCAGGCGGCCATCGCCTTGGCGTACTCCTCGCGGAAGCGTCCGCGGGCGCGGAACAGCAGGGTCTCGATCGCCGAGCAGGAGACGCCCAGACGGTCGGCGATGGAGCGGTAGTCGAGGCCCTCGATCTCGCGGAGCACCAGCACTTGCCGGTGCCGCGGGTTGAGACGGTCGAGCACCGCGACGACGAAGCGCGCATCCTCGCGCTGCTCGACGTGCTGCTCGGTGTCGATCACCGAGGCGGTGCCGGCGGCGGGCTTCACGTGGACCATGTCGTCGATCGACAGCGCCGGCTGGCGGCGCAGGGCGCGGATGTGGTCGATGGCGAGGTTGGTGCCGATGCGCAGCACCCATGCGCGGAACTTGAGGTCGCCCTCGATGCCGATGCGCTGGGCGGCGCGGAGGAAGGTCTCCTGCGCCAGCTCCTCGGCGACCGCCTCGTTGCCACACAGCCGGGTCAGCCGCCGCACCACCAGCGGGCGGTGGCGGCGGTAGAGCTCCTCGAAGGCCCAGACGCCGCCGTGCCGGAAGGCGTCGACCAGCGCCTGGTCGTCGAGTTCAACGAGGGTGTCGGAGACCACTCTTGCGCATTCCTTCTCATCGGCGGGACCGCAAGAAATCGTGCGTCCCACCCCATGAAGGCCCCGACGCCTCTCGGTAAAGAGTTGTGTGCAGCACGTCGCGAGACGTCCCGGGCCACGGGCGCCAGGCCGGCTATCGCCCGGCGGCGGCCACCCCGAAGACCAGCCCGGCGAGGACGATGAAGGCGCCGTACTCGAGCAGTGGCCCCCTCCCCAGCCGTCCCGCCGAGGCGCCGCCGAGCAGGCCGCGCAGCCCGTACCAGAGCAGCAGCAGCGAGACCGCGGTGGCGGCCTGGCCGAAGAGGCCACCGGCGACGGCGGCGGTGACCGCGGTGATCACGCCCACCGCCAGCGCGGCCAGGGCGGTGCGCCCCCAGGGCACGCCCTCGGCCCGCATCGCGTCGTATGCGGTCGCGGTGGTCCCCAGCAGCACCACGATGCCGCGCACCCACCAGGAGAGCCCCGGGCTGGCGCCGGCGAGCACCGCGGGCACGCACACCAGCACCGTGGCGATCTCGCGCAGCTGGCGCCCCGCCGGGGTCTCCCGGCCGGCGGCGCGCACCGCGGCGAGATGGGGGGCGCCGGCGATCACCGCGGTGCCGACGAGTACGGCCAGGGCGTTGGTGCGGGCGTCGCCGCTCCCCGCCAGCGAGACCGCGAGCGAGATCACCGCGGCCACGGGGAGGATGAAGGTGTCGGCCCCGGGGCGGGTCGCCTCGGGGCAGAGCACGAGGTCGTAGTGGATGATCGCGAGCGCGGTGAGCACGACCAGGGCGAGGTCGAGGCCGAGGCTGACCACCCAGCCGGTGCTCTGGGGCCGGACCAGCACCGCGGTGAGCGCCACCGCCGCGCCCACCGCGCCGTGGAAGAGCGGCGCCGGCACCCGCGCGATGGTGACCGCGCGGATCTCCCGGACGATGCCCAGCGCCCGCCGCGCCTCCTCGGCGTAGAAGGCGTGGCCGGTGCGGGGCGGCGATCGGGGCGGCTCGACGGCTGCGGGCTCGACCTCGCCCGTGGCGGCGCCGGGGTCGGTGACCTCCCCGGGGGCGCCCGGCGCCGGTCCCCTGAGCTCCACGGATGCCCGTGCGAAGGCGCTCGGACGGGGCAGCGGGCTCACGCCTCGCTGGTGCCCGCCCGGCCGTAGTCGTCGGAGAGCCGCACCACGTCGTCGATCTCGGGCGAGGAGACCTCGACGAGGTCGACGTCGCTGACCGCCACGAAGCGGTGGCGGCGCCCGGGACGGACGCGCGCGCTCATCCCCTCGCCCATGCGATGGGTCACCAGCTCGCCCTCGCCGTCCTCGAGGACGAGGTCGAGCTCACCGCGGAGGACGAGGATCGCCTCGTCCTTCTGCACGTGGTACTGCAGGCTCAGCTTCCGCCCGGCGTCGACGTGGATCACCTTGCCGAGGTAGCGGTCGGTGATCGCCCAGCGCAGCTCGTAGCCCCAGGGCTTGTCGACCCGGCTGCTGCCGGACGCGCTCACCGGGCCCGGCGCCGCCTGCTCGGTCAATGCGCCACCGACTCGGCGGGCACCGGGATGCCGAGGAAGCGCTCGAGCGCCGCCAGCAGCTGCTGCACCCGCTCGGCGGTGGGCGCCTCGCTGTAGACGCGGATGAGCGGCTCGGTGCCGCTGAAGCGGACCAGCGCCCAGGAGCCGTCGGCCAGGTAGTACTTGAAGCCGTCGTCGGAGCGGCTGCGCACCACCGCCTCGCCGGCCAGCTCGGCGGGCGGGTTCTCGCCCACCCGGCGGTACATCTCCTGCTTGCGCTCCTGGTAGCCGTCGCGCTCCATGGCGATGTCGTGGCGGGCGTAGGCGTGGGGCCCCACCAGCTCCTCGAGGTGGGCGAGGATCCGCGAGAGCGGCATGCCGTAGTCGACGATCGCCATCGCCACCATCAGCCCGGCGAGGATGCCGTCGCGCTCGGGCAGGTGCCCGCGGAAGCCGAAGCCGCCCGACTCCTCGCCGCCGATGAGCGCGTCGGTCTCGGTCATCTTCGGGCCGATGTACTTGAAGCCGACCTGCAGCTCGTGGACGGGCACTCCGAAGAGCTCGCCGAGCCGGTCGACCATGCCGGTCGTGGTCAGCGATCGCACCAGGTCGCCGCGCATGCCCCGCTTCTCGAGCAGGTACATGCTCAGCAGGCCCATCACCTGGAGCTGGTTCACGAAGACCCCGCGCTCGTCGACGATGCCGACCCGGTCGGCGTCGCCGTCGTTGGCGATCCCGAGGTCGTAGCCGCCGCCGCGCATCCGGGCCATCGCCTCGGGCATCCACTGCTCGATGGGCTCGGGATGCATGCCCCCGAAGCCCGGGTTGCGCTCGGCGTGGAGCTCGTCGACACGGGTGCTCCCGCCGGCGAGCAGCCGGGCGACGTAGCCCGCGCCGGCGCCGTACATGGCCTCGTGGAGGATGGTCAGGCCGGCGTCGCGCAGCCGCGCCAGGTCGATCATGCGGCCGATCTGCGCGGTGTACTCGGGCAGCGGGTCGACGTACCGCACGGTGCCCGCCGCCAGCGCCTCGGCGAAGGGCATGGCGGTCACCCCCTCGGCCTGGGCCCGGGCGCTGAGCCGCTCGAGGTCGACGACCACCTCGGGTGAGGCCGAGCCGCCGTAGTCCGGCTTGTACTTCAGGCCGTTGAACTCCGGCGGGTTGTGGCTGGCGGTGACCACCACGCCGCCGGCGGCGCCGCGGCCGACCACCGTCCAGGAGGAGACCTGGGTGGGGGCGGGACCGTCGAGGAGCAGCACCGACCGGCCGTTGCCGGCGAGCACCCGCGCCACCTCCCGGGCGAAGAGCTCGGCGCAGTAGCGGGTGTCGTGACCCACCACCACCGGGCGGGGGTCGCCGGCGAGGTACCAGGCGACCGCCTGCGCCACGGCCCGGACATTCTCGTAGGTGAAGTCGTCCGCGACCACGGCGCGCCAGCCGTCGGTACCGAAACGGATGGGCGTCACGGTCACGGGCGGCATTGTACCCGTGGCCTCCCTCCGCCACCTGCCGGCTCCGCCTCGGCGGCGGCGGCGCGGGCACCGTGCGCGTGCATACTCGCCGGGTGCGAACCTGGCGTCACCTGCTCGCGCCGCTCGCCGGGGGCCTGCTGCTCACCGCCTGCGGCGACCCCCCGGTGGTCGACCAGGCGACCACCCGACCGCCCCTGGCCGTGCCCAACGTGGTGGTGACCCAGACCGGTGACACCGACGTCGCCGTCCCTCCCGGCGGGGTGAGCTTCCGCCTCGACGCCGCCCGGCTGCTGGTCGTCGACGTCCGGCTCCGCTCCACCGCCCCCACCCCGCGGATGATGGTGGTGCGGGCCAGCGTCTACGACTCCGCGGGCCGGCTGATCGGTGACGCGAGCGGGGCCGCCATCAGCGTCCCGCCCGGCGGCGAGACCACCGTCGAGCTGAGCGGCCCCACCCCCGCCGCGACCATCGCCGCGGTCACCGTGGAGGTGCACACCGTCGCGGCGCCGTCCTCGGTGGCGAGCCCGAGCCCGTGAACCCGGTGCTCGCGGGCGTCGACGTCGGCGGCACCAAGATCCAGGTGGTGATCACCACCCTCGAGCTCGAGGTGCTGGGGCAGAGCCGCGGTGCCACCCCGCCCACCGGTGGCCCCCCGGCCGTGGTCGAGACCCTCTGCATCCTCCTCGACCAGGCCCGGCGGAGCGCCGGCGTGGACGGGCTCGCCGCGCTCGGGGTGGGGGCGCCGGGCACCATCGACAAGGCGACCGGGGTGGTGGCGCGCAGCCCCAACCTCGCCGGCTGGATCGACCCGTACCCGCTGGGCGCCGAGCTGGAGCGGCGCACCGGGGCGCGGGTGAGCGTCGACAACGACGTCCACGCCGGCATGCTCGGCGAGCTCCGGCTGGGCGCGGCGCGCGGGCTCACCGACGTGCTCGGGGTCTGGTTCGGCACCGGGGTGGGCGGGGCGCTGGTGCTCGGCGGCGAGCTGCGCAGCGGCCCCCACGGCGCCAGCGGCGAGGTCGGCCACGTCTGCGTGCACCCGGGTGGGCGCCGCTGCGGCTGCGGGCGGCGCGGCTGCCTCGAGGCCTACGCGGGGCGGGCCTCGATGGAGCGGCGCGCCCGCAAGCTGGTGGCCGAGGGCCGGCGCACCGAGCTCTTCCGGATCATGGAGCGGCGCGGCGTCGACCACCTCAACTCGGGGGTGTTCGCGCGGGCCCTCGCCGCCGGCGACGACCTCGCCCAGGACCTCATCGACGACGCCGTCGCCGCCGCCGGGGCGGGGATCGCGTCGGTGGTGAACGCCGTCGACGTCGAGGCGGTGGTGATCGGCGGCGGCCTGGGCAGCCGGCTCGGCGAGCCCTTCGTCTCCCGCGTCGCAGCGGCGATGCAGCCCCACCTCTTCGTCACCGGGGGGGTCAGCGTCCGCGCCGCGGGCCTCGGCGACCTCGCCGGCGCCCTCGGTGCGGCCGCCGCCGCCGGCGCTCTGGTGAGCCCGGCCTAGAGAAGCTCGGTCCGGCCCTCGCCGCGGAGCAGGTCGACGACATCCCGCACCGCCTGGGCCTGCTGCGACGGCACCACCAGCACCGCGTCACCGGTGTCGACGACGACCAGGTCCTCGACCCCGACCAGTGCCACCGTGCGGCCGCCCCGCGACTCGACCAGGCACCCGCGGCAGCCCACCGCCACCGCGTCGCCGGCGACCACGTTCCCCGCCACGTCCCCCTCACCCGCCAGCCTGCGGGCGTCGAGCAGGTCGCGCCAGGAGCCCAGGTCGGACCAGGGGAAGGCGGCGGCGACGACGCTGAGCCGGGCCCCGCGCTCCAGCACCAGGGGCTCGACGGCGGCCGCCTGGATGGCGCGGTAGCGCTTGGCGGCCGCGGCCTCGCGCCCCGCCGCACGCAGCTCGACCACCTCTGCGAGGGCGCCGTCGACCTCGGGCGCGGCGGCGCGCAGCTCGCGCTGGAAGGCGGCCGCCGACCAGGCGAAGAGTCCCAGGTTCCAGAGGTGCCGGCCGCCGGCGACGAACGCCTCGGCGCTGACGAGCGACGGCTTCTCGGCGAAGCCGGCCGCGGCGCTCGCGGGGAGCGTGGGGGCGGAGCCGAGCCCCGGCGGCGCGGGGGACACCGGCGGGCGCCAGCTCGACGAGGGGTGGGTGTCGCCGACCTCCACGTAGCCGAAGCCGGTGGCGGCGAACTGGGGCACCAGGCCGACCGTGGCGAGGCCGTCGGTGGCCGCCGCCCACCCCGCCGCCTCCCAG